>JBFFCR010000140.1:0-9162 GCA_041559855.1 Anaerolineae bacterium
ACACAGGAAGTGGGCGCCCTTTCAGGAACCGGTAAACTGACACTGGGGCTTGGCGTGCTCGGGGGCATCATGCTGGTCGTCGACATATTTCTGCGGCGAGATTGGATCGTAGCCGCCCTGGTGTACATCTTGCCCGCTGTGGCGGTCATCGCCGCAATCATCGCCGATCTGAAGAACCTACACGAGCTCTACCAACAGGTGCAGTCGATCGGCCTGCTGTTCGGCGTTGAGTTGGCAGATGTCGTGGAAGCGTTCGGCAGCTTCATCGACGTCGAGGTTACATTGCTGCCAGGCCTGTATCTGACCGTGATCGGACTCGGGCTGCTCGTCGTGGGCGGGATTGCACGCCTGGCTGTAGCACTTGTTGCTCGGAAAAGATGATGGTGCTCTGCACGCGGAAGGTTACAGCCTACCCCCCACTGCAGAGCCTGAACGTATGCTGTGTTTGTGCCCAGCTGGGGCATGAGAAGAGACCGGCCCTCAGGGGCCGTAGGCAACAGGAGAGTTAGCCCAGATGGCAAGTCAACAGCTACTTGGCATTCTTCAGGTCCAGGTCAGCGCTGGCGGTTGGGATGAGCTGCCGCTCTACTCGCCCTCGGTGAGGCTGGGCCGGAGCTCGGCCAATCAAGTCATCCTGAACGATCCCAAAGTATCCAGCCAGCACGCCGAACTAAGTCTTGGGCAGGAGGGCTGGCTGATACTGGACCACAACTCCAGCAACGGCACGTTTCTCGACGGGCAGCGGCTTCCGCCAGGGACGCGCGCAGCCCTGCACCCCGGGCAAACTGTAACCATTGGAGAGTTCTCCCTGAGCATCCGCGCCCTCCGCCCCAACGAAACCCCCCCAGCGTTCCTGGGCGACCAGGTCAGCATCCAGCCAAAGCAGCGGCCCGGGTTGGCGGTGTTCGCCAGAGGGCTGACGCTCAAGTTCCCTCTCGAACAGAACGCTGCCATTCTCGGGCGCAAGGCGGATAGCGATCTCGTCATTCAGGATCCACTCATTTCAGGGCATCACGCCAGGCTGGAACGCCACGGCAACACCTATCGAATCGTCGACCTCGGAAGCACCAATGGTCTGGTCTTCGGGGGCCAGAGAGTATCCCAACATGTGCTTGCCGACGGCGACGTGCTGTACATCGGAAACCAGATAGCCCTCCAGTACCGGTCCTTTGTCGGCTTTGTACCTGGGGCAGTCAAGAAGAAACCCAAAGCTCCCAAGACGGAGTACCTGGATATGCAGTCCCTGCCAAAGGAGGGACGGCGCATCACCATCGGGCGCCACAGGAGCAATGTCATAGTCTTGGATCATCCCCGCGTGTCCCGCTATCACGCGGTGATCGAGCAATACGGCGCACGATTCCGGCTGAGCGACCTGAAGAGCGACAATGGCACCTTTGTCAACGGCAAGCCTGTGGAACGGGAGGTGTGGATCAAGGAGGGCGACGAGATCCGCGTCGCCTCCTATCGCTTGGTCTTTCGCGAGGATGGGATCACCCACTTTAACGAAGCAGGGCACATGCGTCTGGACGCCCTGCACATCGAAAAGCACTACTCCAAGACGACCAAGATTCTTCAAGACGTCACCGTATCCATCTACCCCAAGGAGTTCGTGGCCCTGGTAGGAGCCAGCGGCGCCGGCAAGTCCACCCTCATGAACACCATGACCGGCTTCAACCCGGCAAACGGTGCCCAGTCCCGAGTGCTCGTCAACGGGCGCAACCTCTACACCCACATGGACGAGTACCGGAGCGAAATGGGGTATGTTCCCCAAGAGGACATCATCCACCGCGAGCTCAGCTGCTACACGGCACTTGATTATGCAGCTCAGCTGCGCATGCCGGCCGACACCACCAAGGAGGAAAGGCACCAGCGGGTGACAGAAGTGCTGGATGAGCTGAGCCTGACCGAGCGGAAGGACAACCTCATCACTGCCCTGAGCGGCGGCCAACGCAAGCGTGTCTCCATGGGTGTGGAGTTGCTCACCAAACCAGGATTGTTCTTCCTGGACGAGGCCACGTCAGGTCTTGACCCCGGCACCGAGACCGAGATGATGGAGCTCTTGCGCGACCTGGCAGATGGGGGGCGCACGGTCATTCTCGTCACGCATGCCACCAAGAACGTGATGATGTGCGACCAGGTTGTGTTCCTGGCCCGGGGCGGATACCTGGCCTACTTTGGCCCGCCAAACGAGGCCTTGGTGTACTTTGAGCAGTACCGGACTGAGGAAGAACGCCGCTACAAAGAGCACGTCGAATTCGATGACATATACAGCCTGATACAGACGCGCGGCACACCTGAGGAATGGGGCCAGCGCTTTCGGGCGACTCCCCAGTACCAGGAGTTCGTGGTCAAGCGCATGCACGAATTGCAGGAGCAGCAGCGAGCGCCCACACCACAGCCGATTGCCAAGACCAAGCAAAAGCGTCAGGTCTCAGCTTTGCGGCAGTTCTGGATCCTCTCGGTGCGGAACTTGCGGATCATGGCCCAGGACAAGATCGGGCTGGCGCTGATGTTGGCTGTGGCCCCACTCATCGGCCTGATGGACTTTATCTGGGGCAGAGATCTCTTTGACGCGGTGAAGGGCGACGCAGCACAAGTCGTCACTATGCTGTTCATGATGGGCCTCATCGGCATACTCACCGGCTCGCTCAGCTCGGTGCGCGAGATCGTCAAGGAAGTAGACATCTATCGCCGGGAGCGGACGGTGACGCTGAAACTGATGCCCTATATCATGTCCAAGGTGTGGATCGGCGTCATCCTGGCAGTCTATCAAGCTGCGGTGTTCATTCTGGCTAAGCGTCTCTTGGTCAATCCCTCCTTCCACGGCACCTATGGCTACTGGGCAATGTACCTCACTGTGTTCCTGTGCATTCTCTCTGGTTACATGCTGGGATTGCTCATTTCCACCGCAGCGCCCAACCAGAACATCGCCCTCTTTTTGGTGGTGATCGTGCTCGTGCCCCAGTTTTTGTTCGCAGGCGCGCTGCTGCCCCGCAATCTCATCCCGGGGGGCGAGTACATCAGCGCCATCACCTCCACGCGTTGGGCCTTTGACGGATTGGTGCGGCTTTCGGGTATCGGTGAGGATCCCGCCAACGATCCCTGCTGGCAGCTTTCCGAGAGCGAGCGCACCGATCTCACCCAGGATGACAAAGATGACCTGGGCTGCCGCTGCATGGGCATCCAGATGTTCGAGTCGTGCTACTTCCCGGGCATCCAGGATCCAGACTTCTACGATGACGAAACCAAGCAGCAACTGGCAGAGGAAGAACCAGAGAAACCGCCCACACCGACGCCCTACCCGACCTTTACTCCCTACCCAACCCTGACACCCTTCCCCACGCTGACGCCCTACCCCACGCTCACACCCCCACCGCAGCCTAGTTCACCGCAGGACCAACAGGCCTACCAGGATACCTTGAGGGAGCAGGGAAACCAGTACGAAGATCTGCGCCAGGAGCAGGGGGATAAGTATCAGGCGCTCCGCGAGGATCAGGGCGACGAATACACGATCCTCCGCGAAGATCAAGGCAACGATTACCAGGACCTGCGAGAGGCCCAGGGCGAGGAGTTTCAGGATGAAAGCGAGGCCTGGGGTGAGGCCCTGCGGGACTGGGAGTCGGAGCGGGAAAAGGCCGTCCAGGGCGCAGAGGGCATGATCGAGAAGGTCTATGGCAGCTACAGGCCAGCTTTCGAGGCGAATGTCAAGACGAGCTGGTTGGCGCTGGCCATCATCTGCGTCGTCGTCCTGGGGCTGACAATGGTATTCCAGAAGCGAAAGGATGTGATCTAGGCACATCCCAATACCAGGAAACTTGAAAGGAGACACATCATAGTGGCATCGAACAACGAGACTCTACGCTTTTTTGGCACCCGGGACGCAGATCCGCACGCACTTGACGACGAGCGCGTGTGCGTGGTGGGTTATGGCAACCTGGGACGGACCATGTCCCTCAACCTGCGCGATGCAGGAGTCCCGCATCTGGTCGTCGGGAACATCGCCGACGAGTTCGCCGACCAGGCCCGGGACGATCAATTCGCGGTCCTGCCCGTCGGCGAGGCAGTGGCTGCATCTGACATTATGTTCATCTTACTGCCTGACGAGGTCATCCCAGAGGCATTCGAAGCGGACATAGCTCCCAATCTGACTGCGGGCTCGGCGATCATCTTTGCCTCGGGCTACAACTTGGCCTACGGTTTGATCACTCCGCCTGAGAACGTGGACGTCCTGCTGCTAGCCCCCCGCATGGGTGGCGAACTGGCCCGGGAGCGATTCCTGGAACAGCGCGGATTCTTCGCCTACCTCTCAGTAGAGAACGACGCCAGCCACAAGGCCTGGGCGCGCCTGCTGGGAGTAGCCAATGCCGTGGGCGTCCTACAGGCTGGCGCGATGGAACTGGATGCACGCCGCGAGGCCGATCTGGACCTCTTTATCGAACAGACCATGGGCGCCATCATCGGCGTAGCCGTTATGAGCGCCTTCACCCTGGGGGTAGAGGCAGGCATCCCGCCAGAGGCCATGGTCCTGGAGATGTACATGTCCGGCGAGATGGAGACCGTGTTTCGCGCCTTCCGGGAGAGGGGCTTCTATCAGGCAGCGGACACCCACGGTCCGACAGCCATGTACGGTGGGTTTGTGCGAACCATGGCCTTCATGCAGACAGATCTAGCTGCCACCTTTCGCAAGATACTGGAGGAGATCGGCAGCGGTCAGTTTGCGCAGCAGTTTCAAGCCGAGCGCGAGGCCGGCTATCCATCGTTAAGCATGGCGCAAGCCATGGCCTCGGGTGAGAGCCCCGTTGCCGAACCATTCGTCCAGGCCGAAAGTCGGGTGCGAGCAGCACTGGAGAAGAGCGGCGAGGAATAGGGCCCCGCGGTTCAAGCCTCAGGTCTTTGCAACCGCGTCCTACTGGTAAGAGCGAGACGCACCAAAGAAAGTGAGCCAATGACCGGAAAACTGGTCGGCAGTCAATTGGGCAAGTACCAGATCCAGGCTTCCCTGGGTAAGGGGGGCATGGGCATAGTGTACATGGGCTACGACCCCCAGCTTGATCGCAAGGTCGCGATCAAGGTCCTGGCTCCGCACCTGATCTGGGAGGAGGGATTCGTAGAACGATTCCTGCGCGAGGCCCGGGCCGCAGCACGGATAAAGCACCCCAATATCGTTACCGTCTATGATGTGGGTCAAGAGCAGGAACGCTTCTACTTTGTCATGGAATACATCGAGGGCCAGACTCTGGGCGAGCTGATCCGCCGCCAGGGCGCGCTGCCCATTGAGGACGTGCTCTCCATCCTTCATCCCCTCGCGGACGCACTGGACTATGCGCACCAGCACGGCCTGATTCACCGCGACATCAAGCCGGGAAACATCTTGATCGGCGAGGGGCTACGGGTGACACTGACCGACTTTGGCATCGCACGCGCGGCTGAAGAAACGCGGCTGACCACCACCGGAACCCTCATGGGCACGCCCGAGTACATGTCGCCCGAGCAGGCATGGGGTGAAGAGGTGGGCTATCAGACCGACCTTTATAGCCTGGCCGTCGTCGCCTACGAGATGCTCAGCGGACGCGTTCCCTTCAGTGGGACCACGCCCCATGCCGTGCTCTACAAGCAGATCCACGAGCTGCCGCCACCGATCCGCCAGACTCGGCCCGAGCTGCCGGCGGGCGTCGAGGCAGTGTTGTCGCGCGCCTTGGACAAAACACCCGCCAAACGATACGGCACGACGCACGCCTTTATCGACGAACTCGAGGCGGCCCTTGCCGGGAAGCTCGAGGTCGCACCTGAGGAGATGCCAACCGAATTGGTTGCCGCGAAACCGAAAGTCCCATCCGAGGAGGCGCCGGCAGAGGTAGTTGTAGCAAAGCAAGTCCCACCCGAGGAGGCGCCAACTGAGTTGGTTGCTGGGAAGCAAGTCCCGCCCGAGGAGGTGCCGACCGACTTGGCTGCCGGCAAGGAGGACGTGCGTACCGAAGAGGCACCAACGGAGCTGGTCGCCCCAGAGGCGGATCGTCCCCCGGCGATGAGGGAGCCCGGGCCAGCCCCCGCGCGCAGCGTGCCTGCCAAGCGGCGCCTGCCTGCGTTGCTCTGGGTGCTCGGCGCGCTGGGCGCTCTGGTCATCTTGGCCGGAGTGATCGGTATCATCTGGTTTGCAGCAGGCGACGTCGACGAGCCCACACCAGCCGCAAGCGCCGAGGCCACGGCATCCAGCACCCAGGTATTCGTGCAGCCGGCAGCCGGGCGCCCTGTTGCCCCGCCGCCAGCCGTCGAGGAACCGCCTTGTCAAGATCCGGCCGGCTGTGTCGCGATCGGCCCGGACGCGCCGATCATCATTGGCGCCATGTTGCCACTATCCGGAGATCGCCGTGATCTGGGTATCGCCGCGCGGCATGGCATCGACCTAGCCGTCGAGGGCAGGCGAGAGGTCCTCGGACATCCTATCGAAGTGGTGGATGTGGATTCGGTATGTGGGACAGAAGGGGCACTGCCAGCCGCGGAGGCACTGGCCTCTGGTCCGGGAATCGTGGCTGTCATTGGTCCCGGTTGCCCTGGCGCAGACTATGGTCCGGTCGAGCGCCTGTGCGCCGCAAGCATCCCCCTGATCTCCCCTTCCAGCATCACGCCCGAGCTCACAGCACCAGACCGCCCCGACGAGTTCCGCTGTGTCCTGCGCTCCACTGCCACCGAAGACCAGCGCGCCGAGGCGGCCGCCGAGTATGCGTGGAATACCGGCATCAGGAGGGCCGCCGCTGTCCACGATGAAGGCATACTGTCCGTCAACATGGTCGAGCGTTTCAGCATCCGCTTCGACGAACTGGGCGGCGAGATAGTCGCGATGGAGGGCCTCGGGCCAGACAACCCAGAGGTAGCCCCCCTGCTGGAACGGCTCGCCGCGAGCGAACCCCAGCTGCTGTACATGCCTGTTTATGTCGAGCGAGGGGCAGAGATTGCCTCCCTCATCAGAGAGTTCCCGCCCCTGCGGGAGGTCCGCTTACTGGGCGCCGATGGGCTGTTTACACCAAGGTACCTGGCCGCCGCAGGCGAGGCAGCCGTGGGCACGTTTCTACCAGCTCCCGACATCGAGACGGTTGGCCCGGGCTATTTCGAGCTCCTGCTCGTCTACGAAGAAACCTTTGGTGAGCCACCTCGGGCACCCCTGTGGGCCCCTGCCCATGGCGCCTCCTTGATGATCTTTGCTGCCATCGAGGATGTTGCCCAGAGGCTGGACGATGGCACACTGATCATCGGGCGACAGGCCATGCTCGAGCGCCTATTCGCCACCGAGAATCTTCCAGGGGTCGCGGGCGCCCTCACTTGCTCGCCCAACGGAGATTGCGGGCGTTACTCGACTGCCATCTATGAGATCGTGAGTCCCGATCCGGCGAACTGGCACCCGGGAGTGACTCCGGACAACAATCCGAGGAGGATATGGCCATAGCAGAGCCCATGAACGCCCCGTCGAACCACCTGCAGGCCGCGGACTTTTGGGAGATGGCGCCAGCCCAACGAAAGCCTGCCCTTCTCGAGGCCATTGCCGATACGCACGCCTGGCACTATGAGCGCAACCCAGCGTACCGGCGGCTGGTCAGGAGCAGGGGTGTGGGTCCGCAGCTCAATGGGTGCAGCTTGGCAAGAGTGCTGCGCCCGACGGCCCAGACCTTCAAGTCGTACATCAGCGTGATCGGCACCCCCTTCCCGCAAGACCGTCCGGCAGCCTTCTTGGAGTGGCTGGCCGACAACCTCTCCGTGCCTCTGCCGCGCGCACGATTCCAGCAGTTCGAGTCACACTATCCGTCACTCGAAAAGCTCCTGCAAGCATTCGAGAACATCTATGGCGACTTTGGCTTCGAGGTCACTACCAGCAGCGGAACCTCGGGGCGGGCGACGATCATGGTCCGCGACCGCGAAACCATTGACCTGGCTGTCGATTGCTTCGTGCAGGCAACCTTGGCCTTCATGGGCGTGGGCAGCGAGCACAATGCCATCTTTATGATGCCGCGCGAGACGCGCATCGCGATGGCACGGACAGCACGATTCGGCACCGAGCGGCTCGGCATGGCTGACAAGGGTCGCGTTCACTTTACCATTCCCTTTCCCGCCGATCCCGACCGGGTGCGCATCCGGGCTGGCAGGACTTTCCAGCCAGGCTGGCGGGGCGCCGTCGAGAAACGGATCACCCATCGCATCTCCCGTTGGATGGACGAGCACGTGGTGCAGCCGCGGGCAGTCGCCCAAACGCTCGACCTCTTGCGCCAGGCGCAACGTTCGGGAACGCCCACACTGCTCTTTGGCAGCCTGACGCAGCTCCACGCCCTGAGTCGCAACTTGCAGAGCCAACAGAACGGGGCTGGCGACATTATCAGGCTACCTGCCGGCAGCCTGGTCGGCACCGGTGGTGGCCTCAAAGAGCTCTATCCCTTCGCGCCGGACCGCATACGCCGCGACATAGAGGCTGTGCTGCTCCTCGAAAACGGAGACTCGATCCCCATCCGCGACGTAATGGGGATGGCGGAGGCCAACTGGGCAGCGCCCCAATGTCCCGAGGGTAACTACCATCTCCCACCCTGGGTTTACACCATCGCCCTCGATGATGACGACGAGATCCTACGCGGCGCGGACACGGTCGGCATCCTTGGCTTCCTGGATCCCTATGGAAGTGGGCGGCTGTTTCCATCGTTCTTCAAGACCACCGATCAGGTAAGATTGGTGAATGGCACGAATGATCACGACCCGGCGCTATGCTGTGCGTGCGGGCATGACACGCCCTATCTGGTCAGCGGCACCATCCGCCGCATCGATCTCTTGGAGGAAGCCGGCTGCGCCGGCCAGTTGTAGCGGGGAGAACCATGTCTGACCACTACGATGGATTCTGGTTCCCAGCAGCAGTCCGGCATGCGATTGTCACCCCCGACCGCACATTTGAGGAACTCCATTTCAGGGGCGGGACTTTGGTTCCCGGCAGCGACACTGACACCGTGACGGTGCGCTGGCCGCACATGAGGCTGGGTGACTGGCGTCAGGTCCTCGAAATCTTGCGGAGAAACAGGGAGGGCCTCCAGGAGGTGAACTGGGCCGAACGCCTGCCCAAGGCCATGAGTCGCATGCAGGGTCTCTCGGTAGGAGCAGAAGGACCGCTCTGGCATGACGCCTTGGTGGCGC
>JBFFCR010000141.1:0-9107 GCA_041559855.1 Anaerolineae bacterium
CTCGTGAACGGTGCCCCGATCGAGCCGTATAGCCCGGTTGTGATCCAGGAGGGTGATACGATCGCGATCGGCAATGCCCGGTTTGTGTGGCACGCCGGAGCGCAGGCCGGCCGGCCCGACCAGGAGATGGTAGAGCCCGAGGCCCCAAGAGAGACCGTTCGACTGCCGCGAGTTGGCGACGGCGAGCCAGAGGCTCCGGGTCTGGTAGAGACCGAATACGTTGGCCGGGCCGAAAAGGCCGACGGGACCCCTCCGGTTCGTGAGCCTGTAGCCGAAGAGGCGCAGCCCGAGGTGCCAGATCCGACGCTGCTGATTCGCAAGCCTACGGTGGAAGCGGTGCAGTCTGAGGTGCCAGATCCGACCCTCCTTGTGCCCAAGCCGGCTGCCAGGCCAGAGGAGCTCGAGCTGCCAGAACCAACTCTGCTTGTGCCAAAGAGGATGGCCAAGCCGCTAGAGCCCGGCTCTTCCAACGCCGAGATCGCGGCGCGGGAGGAATCTCCTGAGGAACCTCAAGACACAACCACATACATGACAGCATGGGTCGACATGGCTCAAATCCTCGAACAGGACTCCGACCTGGAGTTTGTGTCCACCACAATCCTGCGCGATACCCGGATCCCCCATCTGGTTGTGCACCTGCCCGAACGGACCTGGGAAGTGCAGCTGACCGCAGATTCGCTGACCATCGGACGGGGAAGGCGTAACGACGTGCAGATCGCCGACGAGTCGGTTTCGCAGCATCATGCCTTGATCGACCGTCAGGGGGACGGCTTTCGGATCCGCGATGTCGGTAGCCGGAACGGGCTCTGGCTGGGCAAGGAGCGCATAACCGAACACACGCTTAGCGATGGTGATGTTCTGAGCATGGGTAGGGCCAAGTTGGTCTTCAAGAGCGGCTTCACCTCCGATGATCTGACGCTGCTCAAGGCGCCGCGCATCGATGGCAAGCCCATGCGCCGGCCGGTGGTATTCGTGCCTGGCCTCATGGGTTCAGAGTTGTGGCTCGGCAGTGAGCGCTTGTGGCCGAATCCAAAGCTGATCATCTCCAACGTAGAGGCCTTTGCCCTACCGGGCGACCCGCGGATCGAGGCGCGAGGAATCGTGAACGAGGTTGTGATTGTGCCCAACCTGATCCAGTTAAGGCAATATAGCGGACTGGGCGACTATCTCGTGTCAGGTTTGGGGTACACGCGCGGCAAAGACCTGCTCGAGTTTGGCTACGACTGGCGACACGATGTGCGCTTGGCCGCGCAGCGTCTGGCGGAGGCGGTCGAGGCCTGGCAGGTCAATTCTCCCATTACGATCATTGCCCACAGCTTGGGCACCCTGGTAACACGCTACTATGTGGAGAGATTGGGCGGCAAGCAACGGGTTGAACGGATCATCCTCATGGGTGGGCCTCACCACGGGACGCCCGGGGGACTGGCAGCCATCTTGACCGGGCCCGGAATCTTGCCCTTTGGCCTGGGAGCCGAGCGCATGCGCCATGTGCTTTCGACGTTTCCGAGCGCTTTCCAGATTCTGCCCACCTACGGCTGTGCGGTCGACCAAGATGGCAATGCTATCGATCTATTGAAGGATGACTGGTGGCTGCCCGAGCACCAGCGTCCCCTGCTGCGCACTGCCCGGAGTTTCCGGCGTGAGTTGGGCACAAAGTCCAGCGTGCCGGCTGTTTCAGTCTTTGGCTATGGCCTGAAGACAAAGCTGCGCGTCAAGCTGCACCGGCGAGCCGGCGGATTGTGGGATAGCGTCGAGTTTGTGGAGGACTCGGCCGGCGATCAGTCTGTGCCCTCTGGAAGCGCGGTTTTGAAGGATTCTGAGATCCATCCTGTGTTTCAGGAGCATGGCTCGCTGTACGTCGACGATGGCGTCAGGATGCGGTTGAAGGTCGAGCTGACGCGATCGACCACCTGGCAAGGGAGAAAGTGAACATGGACTCAGTCGGCGTCTTGGAGGTTCGCTGTCGGGGAGCATTCCGCGAGTACCTGTTATGCGGCCATCTGATCTCGCTTGGACGGGCGGCAGACAACGCCGTGGCTTTGGACGACGCTTCCGCGTCACGCCACCACGCCCGTATCGAATGGGTGGAAGGGCGGCCCTATCTGACCGATCTTGGGAGCGTGAACGGCACGGTGGTCAACGGTACGCGGCTTGAGCCTAATGTCCCGGTCCGGCTGGGGCCGGGAGCCCGTATCGTGATCGTCGATCTAGAGATGGCGTGGCGTGAACCTGCACCCGGTGAGGCGGAAAGAACGGATGTCTCTGGTCGATCTCTGCCGGGAGAGAAGCCGGCTCTGCTCATCGGCGCTGAACCGGCTGAAGTGACGCTGGCAGTCCAGACCCCGGATGGGGAAAAGGGCTACCCGCTGGGGCAGCAGCAGATCACCATCGGGCGCGACCCAGCCAGTGATATCTGCATTGACGAGCCCGCAGTCTCTTGGCGGCATGCAAGGCTCGAACGGGTTGCCGGAGGCTACAGCATCGTCGACCTGGGTAGCACAAATGGGTTGGACTGTCAGGATGTGCAGGTCGCGCGGATGCGCCTGGCTCACGGAGACGTGCTCTCGATTGGCGGCACAGTCTCGCTGACCTACGAGATCATCCCGTTGGCACCAGATGCTGCTGCCGAGCCGCTGCGGGTTGCCGAGGTCCCGGTTCCTGCTGAAGTTGCACTGCCGCCGGCTGGCGAGACGCCTGCCGTGGGGGTGGCCCTCGAGGAAAGGGCGGCGCCTCCGGGTGTGACGATGCTGGGTGAGGACATTGCCACTGGCGGTCTGCAAAAGATTGACCTGTGCGACAAGACAGAGTTGACGATAGGGCGCAGCCCGGATAACGACTTGCACCTTGATTTCCCGACCGTGAGCCGGCATCATGCCAGGATCAGGTGCGTGGGGAGCGCGCAGGAGTACGTTATCGAGGATCTGCGCTCGAGCAACGGCACCATTGTGAACGACGAGTTCCTCGAGGCTGGCAAGCTGTATCCACTGTACCCCGGAAGCACGATCCGGATCGGTCCCATGAAGCTGATCTTTGCGCCAGGGGCGATGGAGCTCGTCGACGAGTCGCGCGACCTACGGCTCCACGGACTGCATCTCAATCAGTTCGTGGGCAAGGGCGTCAACCTGCTGCAGGACATCTCGCTGGCCATTCTCCCGCGCGAGTTTGTGGCGCTGGTTGGTGTGAGCGGGGCGGGCAAGTCGACTCTGATGAACGCACTGGCGGGCTTCTGGCCGGCCAGTGATGGCGTGGTGCTGGTGAATGGGGAAGACCTGTACCGTCGGTTTGACGCGTTTCGGACCGACCTGGGCTATGTGCCGCAGGACGATATCATCCACAAGGAGCTGACAGCGGAGAGAGCCCTCCAATACGTGGCACGCTTGCGCCTGCCATCCGACATGACAGCCGCTGAGCGCAGCGAAGCTGTCGCACAGGAGCTGGAGACCCTGGGTCTGACAGAGCGCAAGGACGTGCGCGTGGGAAGCCTCAGCGGCGGGCAGCGCAAGCGGGTGTCGATTGGAGTCGAGCGGTTAACCCGGCCCGGGCTTTTCTTCTTGGACGAAGCAACATCGGGACTGGATCCGGGCACGGAGAACCGGTTGATGCGGCTGCTGCGCCAGCTTGCCGATAGCGGGCAGACGATTGTCTTGATCACGCATGCCACCAAGAACGTGATGCTATGCGACCAGGTGATCTTTCTGGCAAAGGGAGGGCGCCTGGCCTACTATGGACCACCTGATCAAGCGCTGAAGTACTTTGAGGTAGAGGACTTTGACGAGATCTACGAGCAGCTCGAGGACGAGAGGTCACCCGAGGAATGGGCTGAGCGCTACCGGCAGTCGCCTCAGTACGAGGAGTATGTTGTAACACGCCTCGGTGGTGCGCATGGGACAGTGCCCGACCTCCATCCTGAATCCAGTAGTGCGCGGGCTGGCAAGGGAGCGCGAAGGGCGAGCCTGGCTCCTCCAAGGACCAAGGTCAAGCGGCCTTCGGCCTTCCGCCAGTTAGGGGTGCTGACGGCCCGCTATCTGGAGATCATCCGCAGCGATCGCACCTATTTGATGCTCATGTTGCTACTCGCGCCGATTCTGGGCAGCATGGACCTGATCGCCTGGTCGCGTGACATCTTTGATCCGGTTGACGGGAACGCATCCCATGTGATGACAATGCTGTTCTTGGCGACCATCCTTCCTTTCCTGGTCGGTGCCCTGAGCTCAGTGCGCGAGATCGTCAAGGAGAAGGCGATCTATCGCCGCGAGCGGGCGGTCAACCTGCGGATCGTGCCCTACCTGCTTTCAAAGATGGCAGTGGGTTTCCTATTCGCCCTGTATCACGCCGCCGCGCTACTGGTCCTGAAACTGGTGGCGGTGGACTTTTCGCACCTGGGGCTGGAGCAGATTGGCCTCTATTACCTACTCCTCGTACTGGCCGTGATGTCGGGCGTGATGTGGGGGCTGCTTGTCTCGGCCATTGCACCGCGCGAAGAACAAGCTATATTGGTCGCGATTGTCCTAGTTGTTGTCCAGTTGGTTTTCGCTGGCGGGCTGCTGCCCCTGTCCCAGCTGGGGACAGCGGGTGAGGTGCTCGGCAGCGCAACCAGCAGCAAGTGGACCTACGAAGCACTGGTCGACGTCACCGAGGTACAGCGCGGCGACTGTGATGGACCCAGCCTGGAAGACTGTGAGCTGCCAGGCGTACAGGCTTACGGCACCGACGCAGAGAAGCACGTGGTGATCGAACAACTGGAGACCCGTTTCGGGGATGTGTTGGAAGGATCGGTGATGAACAGCGTGCTGGCCTCGCTAGCGATCATGGCTGTCTTGCTCATCCTGCTGGTTGTGATCCAGAAGCGCAAGGACGTGATCTGAATCCTGGCCGGGCTCCCCAGAACCTGAGGCAGCCTTGGCGAGGAGGAAGGGAGCGGTATGAGGCAGTACATCGGCGAGATGATCGGTGCGTACCAGGTCGTGGAGCAAATCGGCCGGGGTGGGATGGCGACCGTCTTCAAGGCCTACCAACCCTCCATGGACCGCTATGTCGCCATCAAGATCTTGCCCAGCCACTTTACGGAGGACGAGAGCTTTGTGGGGCGTTTCACCCAGGAGGCGCGCACGTTGGCCCGCCTGGAACATCCCCACATCCTGCCAGTGCACGACTATGGCGAGCAGGAGGGCACCACCTACCTGGTCATGCGCTATATCAAGGCGGGAACCCTCAAAGATGTGATCACGCGAAGAGGGCCAATGGAGCCAAGGGAGGCGGTGCGTGTTCTGAGTGAAGTGAGCAGCGCATTGGACTATGCCCACAGCCAGGACGTGATTCACCGTGACATAAAGCCTAGCAACATCCTGATTGACGAGCGGGGTAACACCTTCCTGACCGACTTTGGCATTGCCAAGTTGGTGGCAGATACCGCCCAGTTCACCGCGAGCGGGGCGATCATCGGCACGCCGGCCTATATGTCGCCTGAGCAGGGCATGGGCCAGCCGGTGGACTATCGCTGCGACCTCTATTCGCTTGGCGTCGTACTGTACGAGTTGCTCACAGGCCGCGTTCCCTTTGAAGCCGAGACCCCCCTGGCTGTCCTGCTAAAGCATGTCAATGCGCCACTGCCGCTGCCTCGCCAGATCAGACCGGAACTGCCCGAAGCGGTGGAGCGGGTGATCCTGAAGGCCATGGCCAAGGCGCCCGGAGACCGTTTTCAAAGCGCCCAGCAGATGGTCAATGCTCTCGCAACGGCGGCCCAGCCTGTGGAGGTTGACTCTGCACGGCACTCTCCCGACCCGAGGGAAATGACTACTTTGCTTCGCGACGTCGAGGAGCCGGGCCCTCCCGTGGTGGGGGGCGGGCCACCGCCAACGGCGGAAATCAAGCCGTTTAGCCCGGAGCCTGAGCCACCATCCGCGGCGACTGCCACTCCGCTGCCTCTTGCCGAGACGAGGGCACCTCCACAGGTCGCCAAGCCTGCGGTGTCGGTCCGTAGACGCGCGCCTTGGCTGCCGATTGCCGCAGGTGCGATACTACTGGCCGTGCTGGTAGTGGGTGGCGTGCTCCTAGTCTCCAAGCTCGGCGATGGCCAGCCAACGCCTACGCCGGTGAGCATTGCGCAACCATCGAGCACTGGGGTTGGTCAGGCGCAGGCGATCGCTACTGAGGAAGGCGAGCCGGCCGAGGTGCCGTCTCCGGAGGCACCCGCGCAAGCGCAAGAGCAGTCGGGCTGGACCAGCTACGGCAACGATAACTTTGTGCTCAGTCTTGCCCTGCAGGGGGACTATTTGTGGGCCGGCAGTGAGAGCGGCCTAGTGCGCTGGAATCTGGTTCCCGGAAGCTATGTCAGGTTCGGCAAGCAAGACGGGCTGCCCTCAGTGCGCGTTAATGACCTGCTGGTGGATGGCGAGGGCTACCTCTGGGTTGCCACCGACGCCGGTGTCACTCGCTACGACGGCGATACCTGGATAACCTACGACGTTGCTGATGGCCTCGACTCGGACTGGATCGCAGCGCTATTCCAGGATGAATCCGGTGGCGTGTGGGCCTGCAGCCGGGATGGGGAGCGCGGTCTGAACTACTACGACGGCGTGCGATGGGGCGCGCCTCCGGCAACTTTTCTCCCGCCACTGCCAATCGACTACCCCAATGTGACGGTCATGGGCGGGAACGAGGATATGGGGTACCACATAGGACTGGAGGATGAAGGGCTGCTGCGTTTTGAGGGCGAGGCGTGGGCCTTGCTGACCGAAGCCGACGGCCTTCCTGCAGGCGGCGTCCTAGACGCGTTGCTGACCAGTGACAGCCTGTGGGTGAGCTACGAAGAGGCTGTAGTCCGGTTCGATCTGGAATCGGGTGATGCGGAGACGATACCTGTAGAGTATGTCCATACTATCCACGGGACGGCAGGCGGCGATCTATGGTTCGGGGGCGCTTGGCACGTCGTCCGCTTCAATCCGGGCACGGGCGACTATGAGGAGATGGAGATCGGTGCGGGCGTGATCCCTGCCTGGCTGGTGACCGACATCGTGGAGGACCAGCGGGGCCTCTATTTCGGCAGCTACGGTGGGGGCGTCACCTTCTATGATGGCACTCGCTGGGATACGTGGGCCACCGATGCGGAGTTGGGCGGCAACGTGATCGAGGCGATCAGGCAAGACGGCGAGGGTGGTCTCTGGTTCATACACCCCGGAACGGGTCTGAGCCGCTATCAGCCTGAGACTGACAGCTGGGAAGTGTTCGGTGAGAGAGATGGTGCCCTGGATTGGCCCTCATATCCCGGCGTTGATAGCGCTGGCAACTTGTGGATAGGAGACGTTGGGGCACCAGTGTACTACGAGTGGGCAGACTGGCAGACCTCTCCCGTTCCCGAGCTGGCAGATGTCTCGATCTATGCTATCGAGTTTGGTCCTGGCGATCTGCAGTGGCTCTCGACCGACCTGGGCCTGATGCGGCACGATCCCATCACGGATGAATGGACTACCTTCACAGGTGCGGATCACCCGCTACTTGATGATATCTGGTCGCTGCTTGCCGCCAGCGATGGTACTGTGTGGGTGGGAGGAGAGTCCGGATTGGCTCAGTATGACGGCAGTGGCTGGAGCACCGTTTCAGCTCAGGGTGCCGCGCCGCAGTATGTCGATGATCTCGCCGAGGGACTCGACGGGAGCCTGTGGGCAGCCGTTGACGGCGAGCTCTGGCATCTCGCGGACGGCCGCTGGGACCGCTTCATCTGGCCCAGCGATGGGTGGCTAGAGACTGTGGCCGTCGGGCCTGATGGAAGTATCTGGGCAGGGTACGAGGGCTTGGGCCATTACGATCCCGCCAGCAACACCTGGGAGATCTTTACGACCGATGATGGCCTGGTTCACATGACGGTGCGCGCCATCTATGTGACGCCTGAAGGTGTGGTCTGGGTCGGCACGGAAGGTGGTGTCAGCCGCTACGTGCCACCGGGCTAGTGGTGTTGCTCTCGCGCAGCGGGATTGGCGCGTTGAGTTCTAGCCGCCGACGGGTCGAAGCCAGTCGCGTTCGCCTCGTTGCTGTGATGTCCTGTCGGCACGTGCGCGTCCGGCACGCGAGCCGACCTAACCGTCAACGCAGGAGGGATGCACACGGCAGTGTATAACCACGCTCCCGAGAACTATCTTTGCCCGTTTTGCCTGCTAATCCAGGGTGTTGGGCACCCAGGTGTCTTGTCAGTCCAGAGCGACATCGCTCACCATAGCGAGAGAGTCACGGCCTTTGTCGGTTCGCATCAATGGCCGAGTAATCATGGGAATGTGATCATCGTCCCTAACGAGCATTACGAAAACATCTATGACTTGCCGGCTGACTATGCGGTAGACATCCATCAGGTTGCCAGGCGGATCGCCCTGGCGATGAAAGCAGTCTACTCTTGCGATGGTGTCTCTACCCGTCAGCATAACGAACCGGCGGGGAATCAAGATGTCTGGCATTATCACTTGCATGTAACGCCGCGCTATACTGGCGATCAGTTCTACATGAGCCAGCGGGAGCTAATGCCCGCCTGGGAAAGAGCAAAGCACGCGGCACGGCTCAGGGAATACTTGGCCGACCAGGCGTGGCAGAGCAGACCAGTCGTAGAACCGGTCACGATGCAGCCATTCACGGGAGAGGAGGGAAGCCGAGCAACCTCAACGTAACGACGGTCAGGCCGTTGGAAAACGTGCACATGAACACGAATAGTCTACTCATAGAGAGGAGGTTAGCATGAACAAGAGTCTCTACGTGCTTGTCGCCGTCGTCCTGCTACTGGGTCTATCTCCGGTGCCGATCGCCGCCGGAGATGACATCGTCATGTACGTCAGCCACGTCACGGCAACCTGCCGGCCAACTGGTAATGGGCTCATCTTCATCGGCTTGGTGACCATCAAGGACGTGGATGGTCACCCCGTGCAGAGGGCCAAGGTGACAGCCCAATTGAGGCTGTATGATCTATATGGCAATATGACCTTGACAGAGACGACCACAGCCGTCACCAGTTCCAATGGGGTGGCTACCTTCCGCATCACCGGCCCGGCTCGCTGGTTCTGCGTTACCGTAGACAGCGTCGTGAAAAAGGGCTACAGCTATGATCCCTCTCTCAATGAGGAGATCAG
>JBFFCR010000142.1:0-9019 GCA_041559855.1 Anaerolineae bacterium
TAAAGCCCAAGAGAACCGGCAGCGTGTCACCAGGGATGCCCAACAGAGTGCTTGATCCGTAGGCGACCACGAAACCGGTCATGGCTGACAGCATCAGCGAACCGTCGAGGGACAGGTTGATGACGCCACTTCGTTCGGTGACGGTCTCGCCCGTGACTGCCAGCATCAGTGGCGCACTCTGGGCGATGATCGAGCCAATGATTCGCACAATCAGTGGATCGTTCATGGTTCTGTTTCCTCTGCCTGGGCTTCCTTTCGCCGCTTGCGAAAGAGAAGGCGGTAGTCGCCGAAAAGCAGTACAAAGAGGACCAGGGTCCCCTGGATGATGCCGCTGATCGATGCCTTGAGTTGCGTGCGGAGTTGGACGATGGTGCCCCCGGTGAGCAGCGCAGAGAAGAGGAGTGCGATGAGCAGCGTCCACACCGGCCGCATCCCTGCCAGGAGCACGATCAGGATGGCCAGGAAGCCTATGCCGCCCGAGATGCTCTGGCGGAGGCTGTCGAACCAGCTCAAGACACGCACAGATCCTGCCAGCCCAGCCGCAACCCCGCAGACTAACATGGCGGTGAGGGTCTCGCGCTCGCTGGGCACGCCAAGCAGGAACGCGGACCGGGGGTTCTTTCCCAATGCCCGGAGTCTCAATCCCCAGGAGGTGCCGCGCAATGACAACGCCACCAAGACCAGCACGATCAGCGCCAGCACCAGGGTCAAGGGGCTGAACTCGGTTTCACCCAGCAGTGGGAACAACGCTCGGCTGGGGAACGGCTCTGTGCCCCGGAATGTCCCCCCCTCGGGCGGCTGCCAGGGACCCGAGATCAGGTAGTTGGTGGCGATGATGGCCAGGTTGTTCAGGGCGACGCCGCCGAATATCTCGTGGACGCCCCCCCTCGTCTTGAGGATTCCGGCCAGCACCGCCCAGAGGGCTCCGGCAGTCATGGCGACCAGGATCTCCAGGAGCAGAATCAGCCAACCGGGGATCCCAGGGTTGGGGGCAGCTACCTTGAGTGCTACCCAACTGGCCCCCAGCGCACCCATGATCATCTGGCCCTCAACGCCAATATTCCACAGCCCGGCAGCAAAAGACACCAACAGCCCTGCCGAACAGAGAAGCAGGGGCACCCAGAAGGCCAGTGTGCTGAACAGGCGGTCCGACGTGCCGACGGCGCCATCGAACAAGGCGGAGAAGGTGACAATCGGGTCGCCGCCGACAAGGAGCAGAAGCAGGGTCGTGACCAGGATCGACAGGAGAACGGGCACAATGGGCCATAGGTTCCGGGCCAGCTTCTCATTCATGTTGCCTGCCCTCCTATCGTGTGCCCGAGTTCCTCGACCGAAGTCTCCTCAGTGTCCAGTACGCCGACGACCTTGCCGCCGGAAAAGACCATGATCCGATCGCTGCGTTCCAGCAGCTCATCCAGATCGGCTGACATGAAAATGATAGTTGTACCGTGCGCGCAGCGCTCCTGGAATCGCTCCCAGATAAAGTTGGCTGAGGTGACATCCAGTCCCCGGGTGGGGTGCTCCAGGAGCAGGAGGCGAAGCGGGCTGTTGAGGAGAGCGAGCATCACCCGCTGCTGGTTCCCCCCCGAGAGTGCGTCAACAGGCGTATCAGGCCGGCCGACAATGTTGAACTGCGCGATCCGCTCTTCCATTTCTTTCCTCGCGCCGTCCCAGTCGGCCAGGAAGCCAGGCTTGGGGGTCGTCAGCGCCCGGTGCTCGCTGATGGTTAGTCCGGAGATCAATCCCAGTTCCAGGCGACCAGCGGCGACGTAGGCGCCTCCGCGACGCTGGAATTCGTGGTAGGGTGAAGAGCCGGTCCAGGAGGTGAGCAGAGTCCCGACCAGCCAGAGGATCCCGGCTGCCAGAAGCGACAATGCTACACCCGCGCCGAATCCGAGGCCGTCGCTGCTGCCTAGGACCCACCGGATCGCCAGCCCGACGATGGCGGCCACGAGAAACAGGAGGGCAACCCACGGAGCCCAGAAGAATGGTGACCGCCTGCTCTGGATCGGCTCACCATCGAGCAGGATGTTGCCAGATCGGACCGGCCGCAGGCCAGCACAGGCTTCCATAAAGAGCCGCTGCCCGCTGCCCTCCAGCCCTGCCAGGCCGATGACCTCACCGGCGCGTGCCTCGAGGGCCGGGACGTCGACATCCAGGCGATAGGTGTGAATCGATGCACGGTCCACAAGGAGCGTCGTGGTGTCGACGGCGGCACAGGCGCGCTCGCTGCGGGGCACCTCGGCGCCGAACATGAGGCGTACAAGCTCCCGGTTCTCGCAGGGCAGCGCCTTGGTCCCCTCCAGCAAGCCACGGCGCAGGACTGCTACCTCGTCGCACAGCTCCTGGACTTCGTCCAGCTTGTGCGAGACGAGCACAATGGTCTTGGCTTCCTCGTGGGCCAGCCGGTGCATCGTGCCGAACAGCTTCTCCTTCTGTTCCGCGCTGATGCCGGTCGTGGGCTCGTCCAGAATGAGAAGCTCGGCGCCCAGGGAAAGGAGCCGCATGAGCTCCATCTGCTGGCGCTCGCCCAGGGTCAGGGTATCCACGCTGACATGTGGATCGATGGTGAACCCGAACCGGTCGGAGTAGGCCCTGAGGCCGTTCTCACCGGCACGGCGGTCCAGCACAAGACGATTGTCATAGGCCAGCAGATGGTTCTCCAGGACCTGCAGTGGAGGAAAGTCCTGCGGCTCTTGGTAGAGCATGCCGATGCCGCAGTTGAGGGCGCTGGACGGCGAGGAGAAGGTGATCTGCTCTCCGTCGAGCAGAATCTGGCCGCTGGTGGGAGACTGGTAGCCCGAGAGGATCTTCATCAGGGTGCTCTTGCCCGCACCGTTTTCGCCGAGCAGCCCATAGATGTGACCGGGCTCGAATACGAGGCTGATGCCGTCGTTGGCGCGAACAGGCCCAAAGCGCTTTTTGATGTCACGCAACTCTACGTGCATGGTTTGCCTCGTCTGGCTAGGCAGATCGCCGGAGCAGGTGGGAAAAGAGAGCTGCCGCTTGCGGCAGCTCTCTCGTCACGATCTTGCACGCGCCGCGCGCTATTCGCTGGCGCCCGTAATCCCCTGCAAAAGCTGTGGTAGATACCAGATCTCGGTTTCCGTGGCGGCTCTTCCCGCGGGTATGTACTCCGTCCCGTCCTGTAGGCTAATGGGGCCGGTCCATACGTTCACATCGCCGCTGGCCAGTTTGGAGATAAAGTCCTCGACGTTCGCCAAGGCGTCTGCATCTGCCTCCAGTCCCGGTCCGGATACCCAACCAGCGCTGGAGGTGTCCTTGTTGTTGATGTCCTTCCAGTCGGGCCCACGCCACTGGAAGCTCTGTTCCCAGGAGCCGTCGGCCACGGCCTTGGCCGTCTCCAGGTACATCGGTCCCCAGTTAAAGTAGGGCACGCCCAGGCAGAAGGCCGGGGCCTCGGCGCAGCCGTCCTTGTAGTCGTAACCCACGGCCATGACATTTTCGTCGGCAGCGCCCCGCTGCCCGGCAACGACAACGGCTTCTGTCGTGTCGATTCCGCTGATGACCACGTCGATGCCGCTATCGAAGAACTGGTTCACGACCTCAGTCGGGTCGAGCGTGACGCCGGGGATGTTGAACCAGAAGCCGATCCAGGTGACGGTGAACTCTAGGTCGTCGGGGTTCATCTCGCGATAGTTCTCGTAGCAGTATCGCGCCCCCAGGTAAGCGGATGCCACCAATCGCCGGGTCTCAAAGTTGATCAGGGGACCGAGATAGCCGAGTTTGCCGGTATTGGTCTTTAGGGCCGCGGCGCAGCCCGCGACGGCCTTCATCGGCTCGATCTGGCCCATCAGGTTGCCCTCGTTCTTGGGCGCTACGCCGGCATCCTGGCCCTCGCTCCAGGCATCGTCACCCGACGAGCTGATAAAGACCACATCCGGGTACTTTTCCGCCGCACCGACCGTGTCCTCTTCGAACTCGTCCGAGGTGGTGAAGATGAGCTTCGCGCCCTGTGCCACCATCTCGTCGGAAACGCCCTCCACGGTGGCTTCCGGTGCATCGGCGGGATTGAGGCTCTCAAAGACGATCATGCGCGCACCTGGGATGTTGGCCTCGATGTACTGCCCGGCCTCATAGTGCGCCTGGCTCCATCCATGGTCGTTCTTTGGCCCGACGAGGATCATGCCAAAGACGAATTCCTCCGGTTCCTGCTGGGCAGTCTCCCCACATGCCGCCAGCAAGAGCCCGGCGATCAACATCAGTACTACCAAGATCCGTACTTTCATCGTACCTCCTCCTTGAGTGTCCAAATCAGTTTCGCTCTCTTGATAGGGAAAATGGGGACTTTTACGAACGTTTTGATCCTGCGCCCACCTCCTTTCGTGGACTCGCTGGTCGTGATTGCGAGCCATCCTCCAGAACGTAGTTGCCACGATCTCTACTAGAGCCTAGGGCTGCCTGTGGTCTGTTCGCTGCCGCTTTGCCCCGTGTAGGGAGAACGGCGCTGTCGCACTGCAGTGTGACGTTGTGAACTATAGCACCAAAGCATGCCTTTGTCAAAGCCGAAGGCCGTGGTTCCTCAGGGTTCTGCCCCATGCTCGACGCGGGCCACGTGTCTGGTTCGCACCGGGGTCCTCGCGAGCCGTGGCTGTCCTTCATCTCTCGCGTCGCGCCGGGCGTTACGGAGACTATGCGGAACTGCCCCTAACCGCTTCGAAAAACTCAAGACGGCCATCGGCTGCCAAGCTTACTTGAGCGGTGTCGCTGCCCACTGCCAAGTTCCTACCGTCCGGAGTCAGCGCAATGCAGCGGCCCGAGACTGATACTCCTTCGACATGTGCGAACCACTCGGGTCTCCATCCTTTTAGGTCAAGTGGCCTTCGAGCTCCATGTTCTGGCAATTCAGACGGCCGGTACTGCATCACGAGTACGTGGCTGAGGAATGATGAGGGGTGAGACAATCCAGAATGGTCTGCTGGCTTGGCGATCGCAAAGTATGCCCTATTGTCTTTGCTGGCGTGTGGCGTAGCACTTGACAGGGCCGACGCGGTCTTGACCAGCACCAACGGATGTGCTCCGCCAATACCGCACCGCAGCCAATGGAAAGGCCCGAAACCCTCCACCGTTCCCAAGGCTTCTCCAGAAGCATCATGGAGAGCGACCGCGGCCGCTCCGGTTGATCCCTCAGCACACAGCGGCGTCACTATGGTTGCACAAGGTCTCAGTACAGCAGCCTCAGACGATGCTATGGGGTAACTCTCGCGCCGAGCTAATCCGGTCGTGCTTCGCACTGCACTTCGGTATGTGTGTTCGGTGATGCGACGCATGAGCTTGCCCTCCATATCAAGAACCAGTAACTCCTCGCCTGAGCCCGCGAGGACAAAACCGTCTTGTCGCTGATCACCACAGTACAAATCAAGGTTCACCAACTCACTCGAGTAGTCGGCGGAGAAGCGATGCTCTCCGATAGTCTCTGATCTGCCATCCTCCCACAACCTCAACATCTTCACCCGGTTGGGCAACCTGGGAGCCACTGGCGGGTAGATAGCCAAGAAGGTTACTCGGTGGATCCAGCCGGATAGAAGAGCGACAATCCCTCCACCTTCATACATGAGGCCTTGAATTGCCACCACAGGTAGTGCCATTTCCTGCCTGAGCACCACATTCCCTTCTTGATCCCACACCAGCCCCACCCCCCAAGTCCCCTCGAGGACGGGTCGACGCTCATGGGCCCACACGTAGTCACCGGAAGAAGCCTGAATCTCTGCGCGCGTGCGTAGCTCCCTCGGTTCCTGGTCATGATCTGCGATCGAATAGTTTCCAGGAAAGTCAAGAGCCGCAGCGACGAAACGACTGTCTGGCGCAAGCCACAAATCGTTCATGCCACCCATTAGGGGCGGGCCAACGTCGATTGTCCTGCAGGGCTCTCCGTCATAGTCTAGGAGGAAGATGATCCTCTTAAAACGATCCCAGTCCTTCGTCGCGATGGCTAGGTGTCGCGTGTTGTATCTGCTGATGCAATGCACCTCATCCATCTGTTTGATGAGGTCGCCGCTGGAGGAATACAGTCGCAGTGTACGTTGACATGTCAAGGCTGCTATCCGACTGCCATCTGGAGAGATAGCAACATGCGTTACCTGCTCACCGGGGAAGTCTCTGCGCCAGGACGGGTTCCTGATGCTGCGGTAGAGATGCGCGACTTCATCGCGATCGGAAACCAGCAACCTGGAACTATGCTGAATGCACTTGGGACAGAGGCCGTCTGGCGGAGGAGTGTTTTGATTTGCCTGCCAGATCCGAAAGCCGGGGACGAGAGATGTCATCAATGCGTTGTCAGTGCGATGGAGGTTGCACAGAGATTCACTGCATTTTAGGCAATTCCCGGTTGCTTCTTGACCGCAGATAGCGCATTTCATGGCTCGCACTCCCTTCTCAGATGGAGATGTCGGCTTGTACGCTTTCGAGGCGATGGAAGCGCACTGGCTAACTGCTTCGAAAACAGACGGCCGATGTGAAGCTCGGCGCAGGAAAACGCCTATCCAGACCTCGCCCGCTGCTCCATCCGGTCGAGGAGGGCGACGAGTTCCTGATTGTGATCGAGGTACGCGGCGCGCTCCTGGCGGCCTTTGGCAAAGAGGTCTAGGCTCTGGGCCAGGTCCTCACCGGGCATCTGCACCTGGGAGGCAACCATCAGCCCCCCCAGGAGCAAGGGAAGGTAGAGGAACTCGGCGGGCAACATGCCACCCTGTTCGACGCGATCGGCCACCAGATCGGTCACCGCGAGTTGCTCCTCCAGCGTCCAGATGTCATGGCCCACCTGCTGGCGCAGCATCCCGAAAGTCAGGGAGGAGGCGAGCCGTGCGATCCTCGCATAGTCGGCGCGGACGATGAGGGGTACGGGATCACCGGTTTCGAGGTTGTGGCGATAAGCCAGCGTGTACGCCGGGATCAGGATGGCATCCTGCCAGCCGGGATTCTGCATAAAGTACTCGACCGCGCGGGTCATGATCTTGGCCAAAAAGACCGCCTCGCCGAGGTGCAACGATAGCCCGGCGTCCTTGAAGCGCGCGCGGCCTTCATCCAGAAACGCCAGATAGAGGGCATGTCGGCTGATCTGGGGGAGGAGGTAGAGACGCCGGTCGTTCACCAACTGGCGGGCCTTGCCCCAGAGGGTGAGCTCGTCCACGGTCCAGTGCGAGCAGTAGGTCGGGATCATGTCGGGGGACTGTCCAGGC
The DNA here is from genome assembly GCA_041559855.1 of Anaerolineae bacterium. GTDB lineage: Bacteria > Chloroflexota > Anaerolineae > JAAYZQ01 > JAAYZQ01 > JBFFCR01. The sequence goes on from JBFFCR010000142.1 coordinate 7,200, forward strand.
TGGGGTGGGCCCTCGATGCGCAGCGGCAGGATGGCTTCGGGTTGCGTGTGCGCCACGTAGCCAAGGCCCACTGCCAGTGACAGCGACGTGCCTGTCGTGAACCGGAGCAGAGTGGCGTCCATTTCCCCTGCGTGCTCTTTGCTGCGGATGTACTGCCCCCGTTCCTCGATCTTGACGCCCGGCCTGACCGTGATGCTATAGTCGCCGGGCTCGGTCTGGGCCGTGCAGGCGATCGGTATCGACACCTCACCGACTTCGGCCGCCTCCAGCGGTACTTCGGTCAGTTCCTGGATGATGCTGAATACCGGCGTAGGCTGCTGGACGGGCAGGTGGACCCGGATGCCGACCTGGACAGGCACATTCCAACAGCTTTGAAGCCAGATGTGGAGGTGAGTGAAATCGCCTGGGGCTATGGTCGAGGGGCGGAGGGCGGCGACGTAGTGCACGCCATTCACCTCAGATCGCTCTCGGGCTTGGACCAGATCCCCCAGCACGTCAGGATACTCTGTGCTCATCACCACTCCTTGCGATCGGTGCTAAGGAGAGTATACCCGGCCCCAGCCCGGTTGTCAAGGGACGGACGGCGAGCCTTCGGGGCGCTCACTGACCTGACCGCTTGCGGCGGCGAGACCGAATCAGCCCTCATAGGACTGCAGAGGTCCCAATTCCCTCAGTGTGCTTTGGTCTGAGCCTGTACGATGATGCGCCAGGTATCATCCATCGTGGCGGGAGGCAATGTGCGTTCGCTGGAAGGTTTGCGCACCAGATGCAGTGCGCCGCTGGGGCAGGTCGACACGCACAAGCCACATCCAATGCAGCGATCAGCGTTCAAAGCGACGCAATCTCCCGCTTCAGCAAGAGCCTTCATCTGGCAGCGCTCCAAGCAAGTCCAGCACCCCTGGCAAAGATCCGGTTCCAGTTGGGCGATGAATGCGCTGGCAACGGCTTCCGCGGGCTTGGGCTGATGTTGCAGTCCATAGAGAATGCCGCAACAACAGCCGCAACAGCAGCAGAGAAAAACGCTGTCCTGGGAATTGGAGGGTTGCAGCACCAGATTGGCCGCGTCGGCCCGAGCCAGGATTGCCATAGCTTCAGCCTGATCAATGGCACGCCCCAGGCCACTCCGGACGTAGTACTCGGCGAATTCGCCGAATACCAGGCAGCTTTCCTCCGGTGCATCACATCCTCCACTGGTCATTTTCGCCTTACGGCGGCAAATACAGGGACTTACCGCATGTTTAGTGTGAGTTCTGACTATCTCAGCGGCCTGCTCATACGGGAGCGCTTCCAAATGTGGCTCGATGCTCTCGCTCACAGGAATGGTGCGTATTTGGGGAATGGTCTGCGGACGCGGTCTTTGCTTCGTGGTGCTCCAGTACGCGACCAGATCCTGAAGCAGTCCCTCGGTCAGGTTGTTGACCTGGTATTCATATATCCCGATGATGAAAGGTGCAGCTTGGTAGAGGGTGGGGCCATCCTCAGGTTCAATGGAGTAAATGAGTCCTTTGTCGGACATCTCGCTGAGTCGTTGATTCACTTCGGCAAGGGGAAGATCAGCCTTTTCGGCGATGACCCTGGCTTCTAGTCGCTCCAAAGTCAAATGCGTGGCCAACTCAGCCTCTTCTGGCGTGAACAGCCTTTGCAGCAAACGCAATTCTGCGCCGGTGTCACTGGGCGCGAAACCGCCTGGGAGTCGATCTAGGTGCTCAGCGAGTTTCCGATAGCTCTCCGCTCTCATTGCATTCTCCCCATAACTCAGTTTTAGTGGTGCACGACCCTCAGCGGTGCCCTTGCCAGAGTGACCCAACGCCTTGTCTCGA
>JBFFCR010000143.1:0-8948 GCA_041559855.1 Anaerolineae bacterium
AAAGCCCACCGTCACCGTCTCCAGCGGCCCCGAGTCGAGGTAGACAAGTCCGTAGGGATTTTGCTGTGTGAGTCCGGCGTTCTTTGCCGCGGCGAAAGAGTAGTTGGTCACATTGCGCCCGTCGATGTCCAGGATCACAAAGGTGATCCCACTTGGCCCTCCTTGCTTGGTGACCTGTGCGCCCAGAAACACACCCGGACCTCTCAGGTTCACCAGCACGTGGTCGCCCTCAGGCGCCGGCGCCCGTAGGCCCTGGGTTCGCTGTGGATCGCACACACCGAGCAGGCAATTCTTATCCCGTCCAGCTTTTTCGGGCATTTTCACCCTCCTTTCACACACCTGATAGACACACATTACCTCGAAACAAACCGTCTCCATCCTCTGCCGGGCCGTCGCCCGGCGCAAGCAGGGATCGACGCGTCGCCAGCCTCTGCCCCTTTAGCGTGACCCCGAGCGGTCATTCCGAGTAAAAGGCAACGCCCAATACACCCGTGTTTTGCCCATCATCCGAGCCTCTGACAGGACGCCCCATCGTATTCGAAGCTTGGCTCCAACAGCGCGCCACAGCATACTGGCGGGAGCCCGACCGTCTCTCGGCCTGCCGGAAGCGGTTGCTGCGACTCGGCAGAGCTTGCCCACCAGGTGAGCAGTCCTGACAGGATGGTGACCGCGACAAGTATCAACGCTAGCAGGACCAGCACGATTCTGATCTGGGTCCGTGACATGGCTCCGGCAAGTTCCTCCGACAGAGTAGAAGAGAGCATTCTCTCCCCGTGTCTCTATTGTAGGATAGTGCTGTCAAAGGCGGGGGAGCAAAAAGGTGAAGAATATAGCTCAGAAAGTAAATAATGGTAAACGCGCGCCGTCTTTGGAGCGGGCGACCCATCACGCGGGACGGAACCAGTAGCCGACACTGTATTCGGTCATGATGTACTCGGGATGGTGGGGGTCCGCTTCCAGCTTGTTGCGCAGCCGGCTGATATAGCTCTTGAGATACGAGATCTCGTCTGTGTACTCCCGGCCCCAGACCCGCGCCAGCAGCGCCTCGTGGGTCATGATCTGCCCGGCGTTGCGCACCAGATGGTACAGCAGGCGGTACTCGGTGCCGGTCAGCGGCACCGCCTCGCCGCGCACGATCACCTCCCGCCGGGAAAAGTCGACGTGAATGTCGCCGCCGGCGAACGGCGCTTCGTGGCTCAGTGGGAGGCTCTGGGTCCGGCGGAGCACGGCCCGCACCCGCGCCAGCAGCTCCAGATGGCTGAACGGTTTCGTCACATAGTCGTCGGCACCCAGTTCGAGCCCCTGGACCTTGCTCAGTTCGTCGTCCCGGACTGTCAACATAATGATAGGCACGTCGGAGAAGAGGCGCATGTCCTTGAGTACCTCCAGCCCGTTCATGCCTGGCAGGCCGATATCCAGCAGTACCACGTCGGGATGCTCCTGCGCGAGAAGTTCGAGGGCTTCCGGCCCATCATCGGCGCTGAGCACCTCCCAGGCTGGCTGCTGCATGCGAAAGCTCATGGCGATCACCTTGATCACGTCCGGCTCGTCATCTACCAGCAGGATCCTCATGGCTGCCTCTCCTCCGTGCTGGGCACCTGGAAGCAGAAGGTGCTGCCCTTGCCCAGCTCGCTGGCTACCCAGATACGCCCTCCGTGCAGCTCGATCATTTCCCGCGCGATATAGAGCCCGAGGCCAATGCCCGAGCGTCCGTGACCGTTGTCCACAACGTAGAACTTTTCAAATACGCGGGGCTGATCCTCGTCCGGGATGCCTGGGCCGTTGTCGCTGATGCACACTCGCTGACCGTCAGCCTCGCCGGTGACGCACACCTCGATCTGGCCATGTTTCTGGGTGTTACGGATGGCGTTCGACAGGATGTTGGTGATCGCTTGCTCGATGCGGCGCCGGTCGACCTGTACCCGGCTCGCAGCCTCGGGCAGTTGCAGGCGTATCGTCTGGCTCCGTCTGTCGCTCAGTGGCTGGAGGGTCTCCACGACCCGGCTGACCAGTGAGGCAAGATCGGTCGGCTGCCTGGAGAGGGTGACCTGGCCTGCCTCGAGCTTGGTGATCTCGAGCAGGTCGGTGACAAAGCCCTCGAGGCGCGCTACGTGGTGTCTGATGGTGCGGATCAGTTCTGCCTCGTCTTCAGCCGGGTCATTCTCGAGGCTGTCCAGCAGATCCACGGAGGTCTTGATGCAGGTCAGCGGCGTGCGCAGCTCGTGCGAGACGGCCGAGATAAAGCCACGCGTGAGCTCGTCGAGGGAGCGAAGGCGGGTCACCTGCTGCCGCTCGCGCTCGTACAGGCGTGCGTTGCGGATGGCATGGGCTGCCTCGTGGCCCAGGGCCTGAAGGAAAGCCAGATCCTCCCGGGTGAATGCCTGCCGTTTGCTGTAGGCAACATCCAGCAGGCCCAGGGGCTCCTCGTCGAGGGTCAGGGGAATGCTGATCATCGAAGCAACCGTTGGGCCGGCGCGCTGCCGCTCCGGGGCCGCCGCCAAGCCCGGCAGCCGGGCATTCAGCCCGGTGTCCACGCGCGGCTGGTCGCTCGACAGGATGGCGGCAACCACGCTGTCGTCTGCGGGCCACCGCTCCTCTGCGAGGCAGGGCACCTCCACGCCTGCGCTGGCGGCGATGGACAGGTACTCTCCGGTCTCGTCCAGCAGAGCTATGGTCGTCCACTCTGCCCCGAGCAGGGCCTTTGGGGCCTCGGCGACGGTCTGCAAGGTGAGATGCAGATCAAGGGTAGTGTTGAGGGTCTGGAACAGGCTGTTTAGGGCTCTCAACCGCTGCGAGAGGGCCCTTTCGCGCTCGGTCTCCATGTGCTCGCGCCGGAGCTGCTCCAGCAGCAAGCCGCACAGAACGGCCACCACCAACAGGAGCAGCACCTTTGCCGCCAGGATGTACTGGGCCGGTGGCGTGCTGAGTCTTGCAGGACTAAAGTAGCAGGCGCCGACATAGATGAGGCCGACAACCAGGGTCACGATCAGCGTGCGCGCCAGCTCCAATTGAAAGGCCGCGCCGATGGTGATAAAGACGTACAGCACGTAAAAGCCGGAATGGTAGCCGCCGGTCAGGTATACGGCCAGCGTCGCCATCAACGTATCCAGGGCGAGGTAGTTCAGGGGCCGTCGCAGCCAGCGCACGCGGTGGGCGAGGAGGTAGATCAGGCTGTTGTAGGCCAGCATGACCAGGACCATCTGAGCGCTGGGGAACAACACGCCGGCCGTCGAGCGGTCGAAGAAGTGGAGGATGATGACCAGCAGCAGGGCGAGGAAGCGCAGCAAGAGGATCGGCCGCTCCAGGGCTGACATGGCCAGGGGCGACCGCTCAAGCTCCTCCTGCTCGGGTATGGTGTGGCTGATTCCCTCTGCCTCTCCTGCCATTGTGTCCCACCTCACATCGCGGCGCCAGTGGTACAGTAGCATTATACCACACTTTTCGGCCGCTTTCCACGGTGGGGGGGGGTGTAGATCAGTCCTTGTTTGCTGCCAGTTCGTCATCGCGATCTGCCCGAGGGGAGCGATCCGATCCTCACTGGCTAGATGAACGGCTACCCGAGTCTCCGCCGGCAAGATACCCTACCGACTTGGCGCATTGCTTGCGGCGCGCCTTCATTGGTGGTATACTTGGGGCGCAGTTCGCCTTTTGGGCGCCCGCGACGCGCCCCAAGGATGCCTCCGTTCGCGGGCTACGTGGACAGAGACCTTCGTGCATCGCAGGGACCTGGCCCCGGGCCAGGGAGGGGTTTATGCCTGGTCAATCACAGCGATACAACCGTAGTGCGATCCGCGACCTGCTGTTGGATGCCTTCAACGCCGAGGAGTTGCACGATCTGTTCTACTTTGCCGACACCCCCGATCTGCACGCCGTCGTGCAGCAGTTCATACCCGGCGACAGCTTGCCCGCCATGGTGAGCAAGGCCGTGCGCTACTGCGATTCGCGCTCTCTCCTGGCAGAAATGCTGGCGGAAGCGGCCAAGAAGAATTCACGCAAATACCGGGAGTATGAGCCCAGGCTGTACCGCGGCGAGCCCCGGGTCGCAGTCCGGGACGCGGCAGACGAGGCCGCAGAGCGGGCGGCGCAACAGCGGCAGGAGCTTGAGGCCCGGCTGGACGATATGTACCGGCAGGCTGCCGACACGCTCAAAGAGCGGGACTGGGCCGGCGCGTGCGAACTCCTGGCGAGAATCGACGAGATCGAACCAGGCTATCGCAACACACTTGCGCTCCTGCGCCAGGCTGAGACCGAACAGGCCCGAACTGAGCAAGTGAATGGACTCATGGCGCAGGGCCTTCAGCACCTCAGGGCTGGCGAGTGGCTCCTAGCGAACGAGAGCTTTCGCCAGGTACTGGCTCTGGCGCCTGACCATACCGAAGCGCTGGACCGGCTGGCCGAGTCCGGTCGCCAAGAGCGAGTCGCTGGCCGCCTTGGCTTGGGGCGAGGGCATCTTGAGGCTGCTCGCTGGTCCGAGGCGATTTCCTGCTTCCAGGCGGTGTTGGAGATCGAGCCGGCGCACCCGGAGGCGACCAAGCTCCTGGCAGAGGCGCAGGCGCAAGAGCGCGCCAGGCGCAAGGAGGAGGCACGCCAGGCCGAGCAGGAGCGCAAGCAGGCGGAGGATCGTGCCAAGCGCGAGGAGCAGGCCCGCCAGGCCGAACGCTCCCGCCAGGAGGCGGCAGACCGCGCCAAGCGCGAGGAGGAGGCCCGCGAGGCGGAGCTCTACCCCCTCTACTACAACGCCTGCCTGGCTGCCTGGAGGAGGAAGTGGCCTGCAGCCATCTCGAGCTTTGAGGCCATCCTGTTGCGCGATCTGAACTATCGCGATACGGCGGCTCGGCTGAAAGAGGTGCGCGCCCTGCAAGCGTCTGAGCAGCAGCAGCCCCTTCGTTTGGGCCGGACATTCCCCGAGAGCCAACGGACTTGGCTGACAGGGCCGAGGTTAGAGATTCTTCTGGGCCCGAAGCCCCCCGAGGATGTGATTCAGAGGTATCGGGCCATACAGGCTGCCGGAAAGCCGCAATCGCAGAAGGAGACTGCGGCTGCGCCGCCCCCCGCCAAGTGGCGAACCGTGGCCGAACTCCAAGGTCATACCGGCACTGTGCAGAGCGTTGCCTTCAGCCCCGATGGCAAGCTCGTGGTCACGGGGAGTGAGGACAAGACGGCGCGGATATGGGAAGCGGCGACCGGCAAGGAGGTGGCAAAGCTACGCGGGCACAGCGACCTCGTGCATGATGCAGCCTTTAGCCCCGACGGCAGGCTGGTGGTCACGGCCAGCGGCGACGGCCGGGCGCGGCTGTGGCAGGCATCGACAGGGAAGCTGGTCACGGAGATACGGGTGCACAGGAAGATCATCCTGGGCATGGGGTGGCAATCAGTGCTGAGTGTCGCCTTCAGCCCCGATGGCCAGCGCCTGGCGACGGCCAGCACGGACGGGAAGGTGCGGCTGTGGTCTGTGGCGACAGGAGAGCTCGAGGCCGAGTTGGGTGGGGAGGAAGAATCAGGTATTGGCGTGAGGTTCAGTCCGGGCGGCGACTGGTTAATTACCGCGAATAGGGACGGCACGGCGCGGTACTGGGCGGTGAAGACGGGCAAAATCGCAGCTGAACTGCGCGGCCACACCGGGGAGCTAAAGGCCGCGGTGTACAGCCCTGACGGAAAGAAGGTGGCCACGGGAGGAGAGGATGGCACGGCGCGCGTATGGGACGTGGCGACAGGTAAGGTCCTGTGCACACTGCGTGTGGCGAAGGAGTTTGGCGTCTATGGCGTGGCGCTGCACCCAAACGGCAAGTGGCTAGCGACGGTCGCGTTTGGCAAAAAGGCGTGCGTGTGGGACATAGAAACGGGCAAGCGCGTGGCCGAACTCCGCGGCCATGTCAGCTGGCTGGTTAGCGTGGCGTTCAGCGCGGACGGTCGGCGGGCCGTCACGGGCGGTCATGACTGCACCGCGCGGGTGTGGGAGGTGCCGGCCTCGTGAGACTGCCTCACCAGTTGGGTGTGGAGCTGAACACGGAGAGTTGTCGTCACTTCCGGACACGACGAACACAATCAAACAGCCGGATTCGGGCTTGACAGAGACATCCCCATCGCCAGCTGGAACACGCTTTCATAGCTGCGGCCGCTCCTGCCGAGACGCGATAGTCTGGCTGCGGACACCATCAGCCCGCGTCCCAACTCCTGCCGCCACAGGCTATCATAGTGCTGCGGCGCGCCCCGCTTGATTGCCTCAGCCAGCGACTCTGCTGACCATAGGGCATAGGAGATGCCCTCACCGGTGAGCGGATGGACATGGCCCGCGGCATCCCCCAGTAGGGCCCAGTCCTGCCCCACACAGGGTGTCTCCCAGAGGCTCGGATCCTGAGCCATCGGTAGCAGCCATGCCCACTGCTCCTTTTCTGCCCCGGGACAGGTCTCGGCGATGAAGCGGTCCACTCTCTGCCACAGTTCCTGAGCCGTTGCCAAGCCCAATCGCGTGGCGATGCCCACGCTGGCATGGTCGACGCGTGGAAAAGACCACAGGTAGCCCTCCAGGTCAGCGTAGCTTTGGAAAATGATGGCATCTGGCGCGCCACGCACCATGTAGCCGACGGACAGGGCCAGGTGCCGCCGCGGGATCGCGCCTACCACCTTTCGCCGGACCAGGCTCTTCACGCCGTCTGCACCGACCAGGAACTGCGCGGAGAAGGTTTCTCCCGCTGCCGTGTGCAGGTGCCATCCCTCGCTCGTGCGCTCTACCGCTTTCACCCGCTGGCACACGTGGCGGACACGTGCATGGACCAGGGCGCGTCCCAGCAGGGCGCGGCCAAACTCGGCACGGGAGACGATCGCCCAGTCTGGCGAGGCGAGCTCGTGCACGGTCTCGCCGCCGTCCGATGCCCTGAGGATCACCTCACGTGGCCGGTGGCGCGGAAACGGCAGGGCCAACACGTCAGGAAACTGCTGGCCAAAGAGCGGGCTGAGGCCGCCGCCGCACGGCTTTTCGTACCCTGCCTCGTAGGACTGGCAGACACGGTGGTCAAAGAGCAGGAGCTCGTGCTCCGTATCTTCCAGCAGATGGGCCAGATGGCAACCTGCCGGCCCGGCTCCGACGATTGCGATCTTCATGCGTGTGCCTCCTCGTACTCTGCCAGCTCACTGACCCGGTTCCAGCGCCTGGCAACTGGGGCAGATATGGGTGCTGGTGCTGCCGGTCTTGAGCTTGACCACGGCGGTGCCGCAATTGGGGCAGGGCTGTCCCTCCCGGTAGGCGACCTGGAAGTAGCTGCCATCCCACTGGCCGTGCTCGCCGTTCAGTTGCTGCTCCCAATGGCTCCCGCCGAGGTCGATGCTCTGCTGCAAGACCTCGCGGAGCGCCTGCCACAGTGCCTCGATCTCGGCGTCGCTCAGCGTGTTGATGGTGCGCAGGGGGTGGAGGCGGGCCTTGAAGAGCGGGTCCTGGACGTACACGTTGCCGATGCCGGCGACCCTTCTCTGGTCGAGCAGGAACGACTTGATGCCGCCGCGCTTGCCGTGGAGCAGCCCGCGAAAATCGTCAAGGGTCAGGCTCATAAAGTCGGGGCCGAGGACGGACACCTGCTGGTGTGTCTCCAGATCATGGACATAATGCACGCTGCCGAACCACCAGAAGTTGATTGCCAGCGACGCGCCATCTTCCAGGTCGAGGATCAGGCGGTACTTTTCCGGGAGGTGCTCCCGGTCGGTGAGCAGGACCTCGCCGCCCATGCCCAGGTTGAACAGAAGCCAGCCGTCGTCCAGGGCAGCCTTGATCCACTTGCCGTGCGAGGTCACCTCCAGGATGCGCGCGCCCTGTATCGCCGCGGCGAATTCGCCCTCAGGCAGGTTCAGGCACTTGGGTTGGAGCACCTCGATGCCGCTGATCCTCCTCCCCGCCAGCTCTCTCTGCATGTCCCGCGCAAAGACTGCGATCTCGGGTAGTTCTGGCATTGTTCCCCCTCCTCCCTGGCAAGATGCCGCATCCCCATTCGACCACTACTGAACATTGTAGCGGTAAAGACCTTCTTGGGCAAGGAGCAGGTCGCTGGCTGTGCAACCGGCTGGAATGAGCCGCTCGCGCCGGAGCGCGTGCCTGTGCGGGTGAGCCTGAGATGTACGGTGTGCGCCCGAACGCTCACGTGGAGCTTCCGCTGGTCAGCTCAGGGCAGGCTCCAGCCACCATCGGATGCGGGGGACCAGGTCCGCGCTTCGGTAGGACGGTATAGGCGTTGATCAGCAGTCTAGTATGGGTGCGGATGGGTCGACGACGACGGTATGCATCGCGAGCCCTTCCCGCAAAGCGGAGGAATCACCCCGATACCTGCTTCAGTCTTCCGTACGCCAGGGTCACACAGTTTCGTGCACTCTGAGCATTCCACTGCTTCTCTGTTGCCAGTTGCTGGATTGCGTCTTCGTGACTGAGGCCCCGGTGGAATAGAACGCCAATGTACACGAAGCGCTTCGTCTCATCCTCTGAGTAGGGAAAGACGCACGCGGCTGACCTGCTCTCGCGGCAAGGATCACACCGTGTCTGTTTCCGGCCGAACAGATTCTTCAAGAGGCTCATCGATTTCACCTCCTTTCCGTCTTTCGAGCAGTGTCTACCATTGTAGCGGAAAAGACCTTCTTGGGCAAGGGGAGGGTCGCGGGCTGTTGTAGTCCAGCCCTTTGCGACGGGGGAGATTGCCACCGCGAGTACTCCACCGCGAGTACTCGTGGCGGGCGTGGCGGTGCTTCGGGCCAAACGAGGATCCTACCAAGAGGCTGACGGCATGTCATGCCGAACGGAGCGCAACGAAGTGAGGCATCTCGGATCTCTCCCTGCGGTCGAGATGACAGCAGGGTGGACGCTACTAATGACATTGTCTTCACCCTGCTCGAGACCGTGTGAAAAGTCCTAGTAGAAGCATCGTACTATTGCCCGTCCCGAGGTGGACAAGTCGCATGACTGTGCGAGA
>JBFFCR010000144.1:0-8909 GCA_041559855.1 Anaerolineae bacterium
GATGGAACGGGAAGGAATCGTGCTCGACTTTGAGACGCAGCTCTACAGACGCGATGGCACCATCATTTGGGTCGACGACACGGCACGGGCCGTCAAGGGGGCACGGGGCGAAGTACTCTACTATGAAGGAAGCCTGGAGGATATTACTGAGCGCAAGAGATTCGAAGAGGAGATCCGCCGCCAGAAAGAGTACTACGAGGCGCTCTTTGTCAACAACCCGGTCGCGGTGGTCACCGCAGACCTGGATGGCGACATTGTATCCTGGAATCCGATGGCAGAGAGGCTGTTCCAGTATTCCCAAGAGGATGTGATTGGCCGCAACCTGGAAGAGGTCGTCGCACATGACAGCTCAATCCACGATGAGGCGGTGGCATACAGAAGTCTGGTCTTTGATGAGGGAAGAGTACAGGTGAGCACCAGACGCACCCGCCAGGACGGGACCCTGGTGGATGTGGAACTGGTTGCCTTGCCGGTAATCGTGGCGGGCGAAGAGGTCGGGTTCATCGCCATCTATCACGACATCAGCGAACGCAAAGCCTTCGAGGAAGAGATCCGCCGTCAAAAGGAGTACTATGAAGCTCTGTTTGTCAACAACCCGGTCGCAGTAGTCACAGCGGACCTGGATGCGAATATCGTCTCCTGGAATCCGATGGCGGAGAAATTGTTCCAATACGCTCAGGAGGAGGTGATCGGCAGAAACCTGGACGATGTGGTAGCAGACGACTCGCTGCGGGCAGAGGCATTGGGATACACAGACCAAGTCATCAACGTAGGGCGCGTGCAGGAGACAGTCAGACGTATTCGCAAGGACGGTTCTCTGGTGGACGTGGAGTTGCTGGCCTTGCCGGTGATCGTGGCAGGAGAGAAGGTGGGCTTTATCGCCATCTATCACGACATCAGCGAACGCAAGACCATGGAGAGGGAACTGCGCCATCAGAAAGAGTACTATGAGGCCCTGTTTGTCAACAACCCGGGGGCTGTCATCACCATCGACCTGGAAGGCAATGTCGTCAGCTGGAATCCGGCGGCGGAGAGGCTCTTTGGATATGAACAGCGAGAGGTCATCGGACGGAACCTGGATTCGTTGGTAGCCGGCGATGCCAGGATCCTGGAGGAAGCGGTGGCCTATTCCGAACAGGTGTCAGCCACAGGTCGTGTGCAAGCCACTGCGCAGCGAACCCGCAGAGACGGATCCCTGGTGGATGTCGAGGTGCTCGCCCTACCTGTGATCGTGGGCGAGGAAAAAGTCGGCTACATAGGCATCTACATCGACATCACCGATCTCCAGGAAGCCCGGCGGCAGGCCGAGACGGCCAGCCAGGCCAAGAGTGATTTCCTGGCCAACATGAGTCACGAGCTACGCACGCCGCTCAACGCCATTCTTGGTTTCACACAACTCATGGACAGGGACCCGAACCTCTCTGCTGACCAACTCGATTATCTGCGCATTATCGACCGCAGCGGCGAACATCTGCTGACCCTTATCAACGATGTGTTAGAGATGTCCAAGATCGAGGCAGGCAGGGCGAGAATGCAGGAGAAGAGCTTTGATCTCTACCATCTGCTCCAGAGCTTGGAGGACATATTCAGCCTGCGGGCGCGGCGCAAGGGTCTGACCCTGGGCTTTACGCGCGACAAAGACGTGCCTCAGTATGTCGTCACGGACGAAGGAAAGCTGAGCCAGGTGCTGGGCAATCTACTCGGAAACGCAATCAAGTTCACCCAGGAGGGCGGCGTGAACGTGCGACTCAGTGCCCAACCCTCAATACCGGGCATGATGTCCCTACACTTTGCGGTGGAGGACACCGGTCCCGGCATCTCCCCGGAGGAGCTTCCAGAGATCTTTGACGCTTTCGTCCAATCGGAGACCGGTCGCGATGCTCTCGAAGGTACCGGGCTTGGCCTTACCATCAGCAGGCAGTTCGTGCAACTGATGGGGGGTGACATCAGTGCAACTAGCCGGCTCGGTCAGGGCAGTTGCTTCCTGTTCGATGTGCAGGTCAGGCTGCCTCCACCTGAGGCAGTTGACGGCTGGCTGACACGTCCGAGGCTACGTGTCATCGGCATCGAGGCAGATCAGCCAACCTATCGCCTGCTGATTGCAGAGGACAGCCCGACAAACCGCGAACTGCTTTCCAGACTGCTGGTGCCCGTAGGCTTTGACGCGCGCGAAACGTCCAACGGTCAGGAGGCCATCGAGGTCTGGAAACGCTGGCGACCACACCTGATCTGGATGGATATGCGGATGCCGATCATCGATGGTTACGAGGCGACCAGGCGGATCAAAGCTACACCCGACGGTCAAGATACAGTGATCGTTGCGCTGACTGCCTCTGCCTTTGAGGAGGATCGAGAGAAGATTCTGAATGCAGGCTGTGACGACTTCCTACGCAAGCCTTTCCGCGAAGAGGATTTGTTTGACCTGTTGGCGAAACACCTGGGCGTGCGCTATGTCTATGAGGAACAAGAGCCGCCACTCCTTACCGAAGCCTTTGGCGAACCCTCTGGTCAGGAGGATGACGCGAGCCTGGCCAAGCGATTGGGCTCGCTGCCTGCCGAATGGCTGACTGACTTGCAGCGGGCGACAACCTTGGGCGATCTGCGCCTGATCCTGCAAACCGTCGATCTGATCCGCAAACAGGACCAAGACCTGGCAGAGGCACTGGCGGCCTTGATTCATGAGTTTGAACACGAGAGGATTCTGATGCTAATCGAAGAGGCAGGGTCCGAGCAATGAGCGACCAGCGAACCCCAGACGTTTCTGAGATCATCTTGATCGTCGATGACACCGCGGCCAACCTGCGATTGCTGTCTCAGATGTTGACGGACCAGGGTTACCGGGTGCGCGCTGTAACCAGCGGCGCAAGGGCTCTGGCGTCTGCCAGAGCAGCTCCCCCTGACCTTGTCCTGCTTGACATCAAGATGCCCGGCATGAATGGCTACGAGGTGTGCGAACAGCTGAAAGCTGATCCGTTGACACGGGAGATTCCGGTCATCTTTATCAGTGCCCTGGACGAGATCCAGGACAAGGTCCAGGCATTTGCCGTAGGCGGCGTGGACTATATCACCAAGCCGTTCCAATTCAAAGAGGTTCTGGCCCGTACAGAGACCCATCTCGCCCTGCGGAGACTGCAGAGCCAGCTTCAGGATGCAAACCAGAGAATGGAGCAGGAACTGGCTCTGGCAGGGAAGGTGCAATCCAGCTTCCTGCCCGGCGAGCTTCCAGCAATTGCCGGTTGGCAGATCAAGGCAGCCCTGAGACCGGCCAGGCAGACTTCGGGCGATTTCTACGATGTCATCTCGCTACCGGGCGGACGGCTTGGGTTGGTGGTGGCAGACGTCGTGGACAAAGGCGTAGGAGCAGCGTTGTTCATGGCCCTGAGCTGGATACTGATCCGCACGTATGCCGCTGGATTCCCGGCAGAACCCGAGCGTGTGCTCAGTGCCGTGAACCAGCGCATCCTCGCGGAGGTCGACACCGGACAGTTTGTGACCGTATTCTACGGCATCCTCGACCCAGCCACGGGAGAACTCACGTACAGTAACGCAGGTCACCCCCCGCCGTACCTCTTTAGCACTGAGCGCTTTGGCAAAGCTCGACCGCTAAGCAGAACGGGGATGGCCTTGGGCGTGACCAGCTCGGAGACCTGGGAGCAGGCCGATGCCCTGCTCGGACCAGGCGATGTCCTGGTTCTGTACTCGGACGGCGTAACTGACGCGGAGAGCAGTCAGGGAGAGTCTTTCGGCCACGAGAGACTCAAGGCCAGGATAGCGGGCAGTCTGGGACGCTCCGCACTCGAGCTCCAGGATGCCGTGCTGACCGGGGTCCGGGAGTTTGCGCGTGACGCGGTGCAGTCTGACGACGTCACCCTGATGATCGTAACCCGCGACCTGTGAATCGGACCGAGTGCCAATCAGGCTGGGCAGCAGAGTCGCAGTCCTAATCCCCCACGTTCGGATAGGGGCTGTCGCTGTGATCGTGGCCGTGGCACACCAGCCAGCAGGTCTTTTCCGACCCGTCGGGGCTGATCTGCCAGAAGGTCTGGCTGTTGGTCGGCTGGCCATCATAGCCGGACAAGAAGTAGGTATCGGAGCTGTTCTCGATGCTCGTATCGAGGTTCAGCAGGTGTAGCTGCTCACTGCCGTGCGTGTCGTGGCACAGGTAGCAGGTGGCATTGTTGCCATGTTGCCGGTGGAGGTTGGCCCGGTTGCGGATAAAGTTGGTGTCGGTACCCCGCCCGGTATAGTCCTCGGCGTCGTGGCAGTTGAAGCAGAGCACGTCAGCGTCCGACGTGACGTCGTCCGGGCTGGCCGTCTGATACTCCTCGGGCCCGTCGAGGAGGTGCAAGAGGGGCGAGCCATGCGGGCCCTCTCCCCCTTCCGCCGCTTCGGCGTTGGTGTGACAGTCGGTGCAGTAAACCATGCTGTCCACCGACCAGCCACTGACAAAGCTGCCGGCGGGGATGGTCTGGTTGCGTCCCACAGTGACGACGGGGTGAAAGCTCTGGCTGTAGGGACTGAACTCCAGGGCCAGGTCCCGGTTGTCGGGCACCTGGTTGCTCCCGGTGTAGGTCAGCTTGCGCAGGCCGTCGGCCACATAGCCGTCACCATCCCAGCCGTCGGGGATGTAGGTGGGCAGTGCAGTGAAACTCGAGTGGCACTTGAAGCACACCTGGTATTCGCGCTCGGCTTCGGGCAACCAGTTGTAGCCAGCAGGCGCGCCCGGCGCCACCCACACCGGATCCACGCCAGAGGTGTGATCCATCTCGCGTTTTAGCCAGGGCGCGGTTGTGTCCCCACGCGCCGATGCGTGTGGATCGTGACAGTCCTCGCACTCGACGTGGCGGTTTGCCCCGCCAAAGTCAGAGCCCTCCGTCTCGCCCACGTTGTGAACACCGTTCGTCGCCGCGACGTCGTGCTTGAAAAAGCGGGTCGCCGTGTTCGTGACTTCGGCAAAGGCCTCTTCGACATCGGTGCCGGGGCCAGACTCACCGTGGCAGGAGAAGCACAGGACCTCTTCGGGCCAGAGCTTGCGCAGCGCCGGACCTCCGGCCGTGTGGGCACCATGGCATCCGGCACAGGCGGAGGTAGTGACCTCATAGTCCCCGTGGGGCTCGCCGGGCGCCGGCACCTCGGTGGGCTGCGGCGGGGGCAAGGTGGGCGTGGGCAGGGGTAGTTGCAGTGCGACGGCGGGCAGCGCTGTCTCTTCCACTGCCGGGAGGGCGGTGGAAGCAGGGCTGGATGTTGGCGTCGCAGTCGGACTCGCTGGCAGGGTGAGCGTCGGCGTGGCAGTACGGGCCAGTGGGGCGGCAGCGGGAGCCTGGTCGCTGTCCGGGTGCAGGTCAGGCAACACGCCGGGATCAGGTTGTCCGGCAAAGGCGATGGCGCCCTGCGACAGGAGGAGATAGGCCCCCAGCGCTGCCAGGGCAAGCGCCAGAACCAACAGCCACGCAGGAAAGCCGTCCCGGCGGGCCGAGGGAGTGCCCACCGCCCGCCGAGACGCCACACTACTCTGTGATTCCAAGTCGCGGTTTCTACGCCGTTTCATCTGGTATCCGTTGCCCACATCCGCTCCCGGTGCCGAGGGATCGATAGCCTAGGGCACCCCCATCTGATGGCACACCTGGCACACGCCGCGATTATCCAGGCGCAGCAGGGCACTGTCGTCAGCCGCAGTCTGGCCGGGCGGGGGGCCGACAGCTGCGCTGCCGGACATCTGAGCTGAGGTTCCGTGCGGCAGGTGGCAGGTCATGCACACCACATAGTCGCCGGCGCCACTCTCTGCCAGCGGCAAAAAGTAGCCCTCCATGCCCACCGTCTCGGGGTTGTCGTTCAGGCCAGTGCTGTAGGGCATGTCGACGCGGTGGGCAAAGGTGCTGACATCGCCGCCATAGTCGTCATTGCCCACGCCGTCGTCGGTTTTAAAGCTGCCACTATCGGGCCGCGTGACATGATAGGCGCCATGGCAGGCGGCGCAGACCGAACTGGTGTTTGAGCCCCACTGCTCTGTGTCATAGTCCTTGGCGTCGCCCTCATCCACCTGGGGCACCGACACGAGTACCGAGTTCACCATTTCCTTGATGATGCGATAGTTGGGGGAGCCGTGGGGATCGTGACACGAGCCACAGTCCAGAGGCTCGGAGAGGAGTCCCAGGCTGCCTCGGGGCACACCATTGCCCCACGCACCGAACACCTCGTCAGCACCGTTTGGGGTGTGGATGGAGGTGACCTCAACACCCCCATAGTTGACAAAGCCGCCGCCCAGCAGCGGCGCATAGTTGGGCGTGTTCGTCGCTCCATGGTCATAGTTCCCGGTTTCGTCATCCCGAGATGACAGATAGTAGCCATCGTCCACATTGGTGTTGGCCCCCTCCCCGCCGGCGCCATGGCAGGCTATGCATAGCTCATACCCCGCAGGCACCATGAGCAGGTTGGGGCCGGTTGCAGTGTGCGCGCGGTGGCACCCGGCGCAGGCGTCTGTGGTGGCGGTAAAGCCGCCGTGTGGACCGCCATTGGCCAATGCGAGGCCTGCCGCGGCAAACGCGAGGATCAGGCCGATGACGATCACGATCAATGCTCTTTTCACTGTATGACTCACTCCTTTCGTATGACTACCAAGAACGGATTTCTTCAAGCCTTCGTTCATGTGTCTTGCTGCTTCACCTCCTCTCGCCGCTCCAAATGGCGCTCTAGTCGACCGGCTCTGGTAGCAGTTCTACAATGACTCGCCGGTTGGCATTCAATTCATCTGGGGCCACGTCAGCGGCTGTCAGAAAGACATCGGCATTGCCATGACAGGCATTGCAGCTTGCGTTTTGAGGCGTGATGCGCTGGATGGTGTGGGGCGTGGCGTATTTCCAGGTCGGCAGCGCATCAAAGTTGGACAGCAGGTCCCTGCCATAGTAGGAGAATGTACCCTGCGTCACGGGCACGTGCCGCACCGGCACATACTTCCAGGGCCGGTAACGTCCCTGAAGCGGGTTGCGTCCGATCTTGAATCCAATCACAGTCGAGTCGAGCGTAAAGCCGGGCACGTCTTCCTCCACCGTCAAGTGGCAGCCGTAGCAGTTTTGGTACGCGGCAGAATGGCACGCCTGACAGCTGAGGTTCTTCAGGTGCGAGTCGCCGTGCTGCTCAATCCCATCGTTCTCAGACACGTCCGGGTGGCAACCCGACGCATCACAACTGGGACTGGGCTGCCCGTCGTAGCGGTGCAGGTTCTCGCCCTCTGCTAGCCCGTGAAAGTCCAATGCCAGGTGGCAGTCGGTGCAGTCCATCTCCTCCTCGTTCCAGTGGATGTCGGCCTGCCCGACCATCCCCTGTCCCTCGTACTCGGCCTCGACGCGGCTTCCATGGCAACCTGCACAGGTCAGGTTTACTGCTGGCCTATCTTCGAATAGATGGCCCGCCACCAGCCCACCGCCTACCGTCGCGGCGCGGCTCACGTGACACTGGCCACAGGTAGCCGTGTGGCAGTACTCGCAGTGTTTCCCTATCGCCGCCTCCAGCGCATCGGTCTTGTCGGCGCTGCTGCGGGTGAACAGCACGGTTCGATACCCTGCCACACTCGCGTGGAGGTTGCTCTCAGCGGTGGCTACCTCCTCGACGTGGCAGTCCTCGCACAGGCCGGCTGCGCTCGGCTCGCGAATCAGCCCGGTATGGGCCACTTCCACCACCAGCGTGTCCCCGGTACCGCCGTGACATGTGATACACCCATAGCGGCCGTGAATCGTCTCCAGGAACTCGGGGTTATCCAGATACACCAGCTCCCATCTCTCACTGCTGACCGGCTCGTCTCCTGCCCAGGCCTGACCCCCACTCTCAGCCGCTGCAGCTTGCGACGCCGCGAACGACTCCCTGAGCTTGGCCTCGTCGGTATGGCAGTCGATGCAGGTCTGGTGCGCAGGGTGCTCGATCGTCACGTGCGCCGGGGCCGCCAACGGAAAGTTCCGAGCCGGAGGAATCGGCGTTGGCGTGGGCCGGGGAGTCTCGGTGGCCTCTAGCATGTAGGGTGTCGATGTCGCCGGCACGACCTCAATGGGTTCCGGATCGAAACACCCGGCGAGCGCCAGGACTGCCAAAGCGAGAATAGTGACTGTAGCCGCTCTCCTGGTATAGATCTTGGCCAAGCTCATCATTGTGTTCATCGGCTCCCTATCCGTTCATCCACGCGCATCATGCTCATCGCTGCCCCGCTCAGTGGCAGAGCCAGCACTTGGTAGAGGAGGCATCGTGGCCCTCGGGAAGCGAGTGACACGTGCTGCAGTTCGGATCGAGACCCTTGTAGGTCTCAAAGTGGCATCCCCGGCACCGGACAAGGAGATGGTCGCCCTTGTACATGGGCCAGAACTCGGCATGTTTGTCCCACGTCGAGGCCACTACTTCCCAGGTCGCACCCGGATCGTGACATTGGGTACAATCATCGGAGCCCCACTCGGTGTGCCCCGATTCGTGGCAGTCGACGCAGACATAGTGCAACCCCTCAAAGTTCGGGAACTCGTGGCACTCGAAGCAATGGAGTTCCCCGTGCATTCCAGCCAACTCGACGGGGTGGCTCGAGGCATCGATCTCGGACCAGGTCTCCATCGACGTGTGACAGCAGGGGCAGGTGAGATAGGCTGCCACATCGTGAGGACCCTCGTGGCAGACGTCACAACCGGCCATCTCAGTTCCGGGCTCGCTCCCCTGATGGCAGGCAACGCATTCCCCCTGCCGCGAATGGCAATCCACGCAAACCATCATGGAGCAGCTTGTCTCGCCGGACACCGGGTCAAAGCCATGGCCCACGCGCCCATGACAATCGCTACAGACCAGCGTGCTCTCCTCGCCATGCGCGATCTTGTTCTCCACCAGGTCGTGGGGTATCAGAAGCTCATCTTGCTTGATGTGGCTCGGGAGGTCCAGGTGAC
>JBFFCR010000145.1:0-8882 GCA_041559855.1 Anaerolineae bacterium
ATGAGCACCAGGCCTGCCCGCTGGGGTGTCAGTTCCTTGATATATTGCAGATACAGGCTGAGAAGGAAAGTAACTGCAAAGACTGCGCTGTAATGGATCAATGCTGCCAGGTTGGAGAAAGTGAAGGGCCTGTTGCCCGAAAACAGCTTCAGGTTCAAGACCGGGCTCGTGGCCTTTAGTTCCAACGCGCCAAAGAGACCAAAGCCGGCGAGCCCGACGGCAATCAGGCCTGCCCCGGTCCAGCCCGGCAACTGGGAGAAGCCATACATCAATGCAACCAGCGCCAGGGCATAGATCACCGAACCGGGCAGGTCGAACGGCTCGCCCCGCGCCTCGGCCCACTCGCCCTCCAGCAACCACAGCACAAAGGCAACGATCACCAGGCCCAGGGGAATGGTGACGTAAAAGATGCTCCGCCAGCCCAGTTGCTCCGTCAGCACGCCGCCCAGAGGAGGCCCGAGAGACAGCCCAACGTACACCGCCGCCACATTGATGCCAAGAACCCGGCCCCTCTCCTCCGGCGGAAACACCGAGGTGAGGATGGCGATCCCCGTGCCAGAGATCATGGCTCCGCCGATCCCCTGCAAGACTCTCGCGCCAATGAGCATGGCAGCCGAGGGCGCAAGTCCGGCCAACAGAGAGGAAATGGTAAAGACGGCCGTGCCCAGGGCAAAGACCTTCTTCCGGCCATGGATGTCTGCGAGGCGGCCGATGGGGACGAGGGATATGGCTGCGGCAAGCAGGTACGACGTGGGGACCCAACTCAGGAGTATGGCATTCAACGACAACTCGTCGGTGATCGCCGGCATGGCGATGTTGACCGATGAGCCGGTGAAGGCAGTGAGCAACGCCGCCAGGGTGGCCGCAATCAAGGCAGCGGTCCGGCTATTCCAGCGTGTCGTCGTCATCCAGTGTCTCCGACTATCCCCTCATAGTCCTGCGGGCTGTCGATGTCCAGGATCACGGCTGCGTCCTCTACGTCCACACGCTCCACCCGGTCCCGATAGCGGTCGATCAGCGCGCGCCCGCCCCTGTCGCCCTCCACGGCCGACAGCTCGGGGAACAGCGCCCGGTCAAAGAGCACCGGATTCCCGCGCTGCCCGTGGTGAAAGGGCGCAACGATTGGAGCACCCGTCGCCAGGTAGCGATCCACCAGGAACCGAAGCAGGTCTGCTGTCAACGCCGGTTGGTCGCCCAGCACCAGCAGCGCAGCCTGGATTCCGGGATGGAGCGCGCGCAGGCCTGTGCGCACCGAGCTGCTCAGACCCTCTTCCCAGGCCTCGTTGAGCACAATCTCCACCGGCAGCCCGGCAAGGGCCGTCCTCACTGCATCGGCGTGGGCGCCTATCACGACAACGACCTGCGCCAGGCCCGCCGACACGGCGGCCTCTGTCACCAGGCGCACCATCGGGCGCCCGCCGACCGGTAGGAGCTGCTTGGGCTGCCCCATGCGCGCCGAACCACCGGCAGCCAGCACGACGGCGCCTACTCGGGCGTTCTTGGCCTCTGTACCCATAGCGGCCCATTGTATCACGAAACGTCAGGAGGTACAAAGTGCCTGCTGGATAGGATGTGTGTGGAGGTCAGGGGAGTTCTCGTTTCGGGGGGCCGGCGGCGACGCTCGCGCAAGAGGTGCGACGCACGTCTTTCCATGAAGATGGTATAGCAAAAGTAGACGGTTTCTTTCAACATCAGAGATCGTACCGATAGAAGAATGTGCGTCGCACATCCTCTGGGCCAAATGCGTCTACCCTGGAACACCGCTCAATGCTATTGACTCCTGCTAGCCTATCTGCTAGAATTGGTGCTGGCTAAGCAACTCAGCTCCGTCCGTCGGAGCCACAAACACCGGCGGCGAGGCGACCAGTAGATGGTCGCCGTCATCGCAGCATACTGCCCGCGCGCAGTCAGCAGTTCTGGACGCCTGCGTGAGCGCTGCTCCTGTCCAGGGAGCGCCAGGACTCGGAACGCACCATCGCGGGCCTCAGGCACGGCAACAGTTAGGTGGGAGGGGGCCTTGGCGTTTCAAAGCTACGCTCAGCACAGGATCAAGGGCAGCGGCCCACTGCTTGGGCCCATCCTTGATCTCGTCAGGCAGCGAACCAGGTCCGTCACGGGCTTTTGGACGAACGCCCGGCGTCGCCGCCCCGGCCGGCTGCTGCCGGCAAACTGGGCCGTTGTCCTTGCCGGTCTGATCGCGCTGCTCGCCTACCTGTTCACGCTCCAGCACGAGATCAACGGCACCTACCACCCCTACAAGACAGACGTGGGCGAGATCCAGAACGCGCTACCCCGCTGGGGTACCCTCCATGACTCTGGTTATCCGCTGTACGCTCTGCTGGGATCTGCCTTTGTGAACGCGCTCCGGCCGCTGGGGATCCCGCCCGCTGCGGGCGCCTCGCTCTACTCGGCAGTCTGGGGTGCCATAGCCGCCGCCCTTCTGGCGCGACTTGCCCTTGAGCTGGGTGCATCCCCGTTGGCGAGCCTGACGGCGGGGATGCTGTTCGGCCTCTCTACGTCGATGTGGGTCGACGCCTCCATCGCCGAGGTCCACACCATGACCATGGCCCTGACCCTGGCCGCGTTGCTCGCCGCGGTACGCTTCCGACGCACGGGCGAGAGAAAGGCGCTATACTGGCTGGCCTTCCTGGCGGGGCAAGGGCTGGCGCACCAGCGCTCCTTTGCCCTGCTGGCGCCCGGGTTGCTGCTGCTGGTGCTGCCCCACTGGCACACCATCCGCCGCAAGTTGCCAGCGGTGATCGGCCTGGGATTGTTGGGGCCGCTGACCTATGCCTACATGCCCCTGCAGGGCTGGGCCGGCGTCACCTGGCAGTTCGAACCGATCACCTGGGAATCCCTCCTCGTAAAGATGGCCGACATCAAGGCAGACCGGATCACGGCCCTGCCTCAGACCATACCCGAGCTGTGGATGCGCCTGATCCGCGTGATCGAGCTTCTGGACGACGATCTGCCCTCGGTACTCCTGCTCGCAGGGCTGGCCGGACTCTTGCTCCTACGATGGAACGCAAGCCGTGCTGAGCGATGGGGGCTCTTTCTGTGCTGGCTGCCCTACCTGCTGGTAAGCCTGATCATCTGGGAAGGGCGGATCTCTGATGCTCTACTGGCAGCAAAGATGCCGGTGGTCGCCATGGCCGTGCTGGGCCTGGCACTACTGGCCGCCCGGGCCCACCGGTGGCGACCGGCACTGGGTAGAGTCACCGTCATTGCCTTGATCTCCGCGGTGGCGCTGCTGTACCTGAGCCACCGGCCCGGGGTCCTGGCCCTGACACAGGACGACGAGGCACAAAAGTGGATCGACATGGCTGACCAGCTAGCCCCTGACCCGGACGGTCGCCCGACTACCTTCATAGCCTTCTGGGGCGATCAGTACTGGCAATTGGCTTATGCGCAGGCCTTTGAGGGCCGACTGCCCCACCTCTCCGTGGTGCACCACAACCAGGACCTCGCCGATCTCGCTCATGACCATCGCCTGGTAGCCTTTGGCAATAGCTTTCGGACCAAGTCCATCTCCTGGTGGGAGGAGACCTGCACCGACTGGCGCATCTACCTTTCGTCGGTGGCTCCGGGCATTGTCGAGATCAAGACAGAACCGCAGATCGAGCCTACCGGCGTTGCGACTGATTACCTGCACCTGTTTGATTGGAAGCTGGCCGTCCGTGAGGTGACCATCTCACAGATCGGGGATGATCGAGTCCGGGTGGGGATCGCCTGGCAGGCGTTGAGCGACGAGTTTGACGACTATGGGACAGCCGTACAGATCGGACACGGTAGTGAGCCGTGCGCACTGGAGGCGATCATGTCCCAGGCGGCCTATTCACAACTGGCGGGGGGTTCCTACCCTTCGTCGCGTATGGTTCAGGGTGAAGTCGTCTGGGATCAGGCCGACCTTGCCACCGGGGACGGTGCGCAATGGCTCTGCATCCGCACGCTGGTGGACAGAGACGGGCAGTTGCGATACCGCGACCGGGACCGGTATAGCCTCCCGCTGCAGGTGGGGACCGTGTCCAGCGACGTTGGCCTTACCGATGCAGAGTAGCGTGCACATTCCCGTGCAGGTGGCGCCACTGGCCGTTGCGGGGGTCGATCCCCAACTCACCCTCACGCAAAGGTTCGGACCCAGCAAGCGGTGGTATCGAACACCCGGAATCCCATGGAAAGATAAAATGGCTGATCCGAGCCCACGTAGGCCAGGGTTGCGCCCAGGGCCCCGCAGCGCCGGATGCCCTCCAGCACTGCCGCCCTCCCCAGTCCCATGCGCCGGTAATCGGGATCGGTAGCCACAGGCTCCACATAGGCAAACCGGCCCTGGGGCTCGAAGAACATGCCGCAAAAGGCAGCAAAGTCGCCGTTGGGGGCCACCACTGCGATCTTGAGATCGCGCCGCGCCTTGGGGGTATCAAACATCCTCTGCCGATCCTCCAACTCTGCCTTATCCATGGGCGGCTCGCCAGGGTGATTGAACCCGCGCCACAGGGCACGGTGGACCTTGGCCCAGTCGCACTCCTCGGCCAGGCTTGTCAGCCGGAACCCCTCAGCCAGCGAGATCGGCGGAAACGGGTCGGGGATCTCAAATGCGGCGTCCGGGCGGGATCTTGATTCCTCCTTTTCATAGCCGCGCGCCCGGACCAGGGTGATGAACGCTTCGTCGCCCTCGCTGACGTACGCTCTCAAGCACGGCTTGCCGTCGGGTTCGTCGCGCCCTATGAGGTTTTCTTCGGCGTACTCGAGCATCTGCTGCCGCAGGTGCCTGTAGGCAGGATGAAACTGAAAGAAGGCCTCTCCCAGGCGCCATTCATGGTGTGCGACGGCGACGATCTGACCATCCTGTTCCCAGATCCCGATCTTGCCCAGGGAGGAGGCGTCCAGGTATGGATGCCCATGCATGTATTCCCAGGCAGGTTCGAGCCAATTGCCATCCGCATTTCCCGGTTGGTGGTGATCGATCAGAAACTGGTCGATGCGCCAGTAATCATCCGGTCCTTGGTACGTTCGACGTGTGATCCCCATTGAAGCCCCTCCCCCTGGTTTCCTACCCAGTATAGCCGGCAACGCGCCAGGGCGCATCGGCCAGCTGGGTAGCCTTTGATTGGCCACCACCATCTGAAGAACCCGCCCCGGGCCCTGGGTGTTCATAACCTCGCGCAGGGACCTACAAAAGGGCAATGCCAGGGCAACGCCACGGCTTTTGCATTCTCCATTGACAGCCGAGTAGAGGCGCACAAGCGCCTCGCGCTCACGGGGCTGTCCCAAAAGGCAGTCTCTGTCATGTTGAGTATTCCATAGCGCCAGGCGTCACTCCAAAGGAAAAGACACTACAGCCGCTGTCATTGCGATACCTCGCCCGCCTTTGGCGAGGTCGTGGCAATCTTCAACTGCGACCAAGGCGACTGCTTCGCTGATGCTCGTGGGACAGAACCGGTGTCAGTAGTAGCGGAGCGAAACATCTTGTTTCTGTGCCATTTGGACCGATTCAGAGACCTCTCAGTCGCTGCGCTCCTTCGAGGTGACACTCTTGGGACATCCGCTGCAGGCCGGCAACGCGAGCGTTCTGCCAGTTCGCGCGAGTTTCTGGCCTCCACCGGACTGTTGTCCGGCGGGAGCTTGTGCGGAGTTGCGACTTTGCAGCAGCCGCAAGGTCAACGTCAGTCGCACTTGACGATTTTCCCGTCTCCCGGTACAATGTGTCCATGGCGAGGCGCGCCGGACCGGTGATCCATCCGGCCCGCTCCACTCAGGAGGACGCGCACGGGTCTCGGGCGTTCCTGTCCCGGTGTCGCGTCCGGCGGGACAGCCGCGGCACTGCAGAGGATTGAGGACTTCCCACATGGATAGTATCCGCATCATGCACCTGGCCGACATTCACATCGGCATGGAGAACTATGGCAGCCTGGACCCGGCGACGGGCCTCAATGGACGGGTAATGGATTTCCTCAGACAGCTGAGCGAGGCAGTGGACTATGCGCTGGCAAACGAGGTAGATCTGGTTCTGTTTGCCGGCGATGCCTACAAGACCCGCGATCCCAACTCGACCTACCGCCGCGAATTCGCCCGCCGCATCAAGAGACTGGCCGACGCGGGGGTCCCCGTGGTGCTCCTCGTAGGGAACCATGATCTACCCGCCCAGGACAAGAGAGCGTCCAGCGTCGATATCTTTCGCACATTGGACGTGCCCAACGTGCTGGTCGCCAACCAGGACCGGCTGCACCGGCTGGCCACGCGGCAGGGAGCGCCGATCCAGGTCGCAACAGTGCCCTACCCGATCAGGCAGCGCCTGCTGTCCCGGGAAGAGCACAAGGACAAGACCATCGCCGAGCTGGATCAATACGTGCAGCAGTTGGTGGCCGAGAACATCCAGGCTCTGGCAGAGCAGGTGGACCCGTCGATCCCGGCGGTGCTTGTGGGACACTTTTCCGTGTCGGATGCAGAGTACGGCTCGGAGCGCACGGTCATGTTGGGCCGCGACGTGGTCGTGCTCAAGAGCGTGCTGTCCATCCCCGCCTGGGACTATGTGGCGCTGGGCCACATCCACCGCCATCAGGAGCTCAACCGCGGCGAGCAGCCGCCCATCGTATACGCCGGCAGCCTGGAGCGGATCGACTTTGGCGAAGAGAAGGAGCCCAAGGGCTTTGTCATCGCCGACGTGCGCCGCGGACATGCCGAATGGACTTTCCACCGCGTGGAGGCACGGCGCTTTGTGACCATCCGCGCTGACGTGCGCGACCAGGCAGAGCCGCTGGAGGCGCTGCTGGAGGCGATTGCAGAGCATGATGTCGCCGATACAATCGTCCGCGTGATCGTGCAGGCTCAACCCGAGCAAGAGGGCTTGCTGCGGGACGGCGACATCCGCCGGGCGCTCGGTGAGGCCTATTTCGTCGCCGGCATCAGCAAGGAAATGGAACGGGCCTACCGGCAGCGCCTGGGAGGCGAGTCGCCGGAGGAACTGACGGCAGCTGAGCTGCTGGCTCACTACCTGCGGAGCAAGGACACGCCACCGGAGCGCATCGATCTCTTGCTGCAGCACGCTGAGGAGATCTTTCAGGCCGACTCGTAGCCAGACTCAACGCCCAGCGTGACCGGTTCGCCAGCGCAACACCCATTGGGGATCTTGCATGGACCTTGAACGAGCCGAACGCCAATTGCGCCAGCTCCGGGCTGCCCTCGACAGGGGAGATCTGGACGACGCCGAATACCGCGTCCATGTTGCAAAGCTGATGTTCCGCGACAGCCAGGGCACCTTCTGGATGCTCGATCCTGACGATGGCACCTGGTTCCGCAACCGCGGGAACGCATGGGAGCCGGGCGATCCCCGAGCCGAAGCCGCCGCAGCGCCCGCCCCACCAAGGACGACCCGCCCGCGCAGATGGCGGCTCGTTGCCCTAGGCGTAGCATTGATCGCCCTCCTGGCGCTGGCAGCGGTGTTCGCGCTGCAGTGGTGGGCCGGAGGGGTGGCGCCGCCAGCGACGCCCATAGTCCAGGTCTCGATAGCCTCACCGGGCGATGGCAGTCGGGTACCGGTCGGGCGCGAGGTCGCCGTCGAGTCGATGCTCAATGCCCCCGAGGGTCTCGACAGCGTCGATCGGGTCGAGCTGCTGGTGAGCGGGCAGGCTGTGGACACGCTACCGGTGGGATCCAGCGTGCAGCCCGGGCAGACCTCCCTGCCCGTGTCACAGCACTGGATCCCGGCCAACGTGGGCGAGCAGCAGGTGGTGGTGAGAGCCCTTGCCGCGGGCGACGAGTCCCTGGGGGAGACGGCCATCACCCTGATCGTCGCCGAGTCAAGCGGCGAGCAACCAGCAGAGCCGGCCTGCTCGCCCGATGGAGCCTTTGTGGCCGACGTGACCATCGCCCCGGGCACGGCATTTCAACCGGGGGCGGAGTTGGACAAGGTGTGGCAGGTGCGCAACAGCGGCACCTGCGCCTGGGGCGTAGGCTACCAACTGATCCGCGTCGAGGGCGAGGCACTGGGCGCAGAGGACAGGGTCTCCGTCCCGCCAACCGCAGCGGGCGCGACGGCCGATCTGGCCGTCACATTCCAGGCCCCCTCCGACGCCGGGACCTACACCAACACGTGGCGGCTCCACACGCCCGACGGTGTACCGTTCGGACCAACGCTGACGCTATCGATTGAAGTCGAGGCAGAGGCGGAGGCAAACCTCCCCCCTGAGGCCCCCACAGGGCTCCAGGCGACCGTCACCGAGGATGGCACGGCGATCCAGTTGACCTGGCAGGACCGTTCTGCCAACGAGGACGCCTTCCGCGTGTACCGCGACGACACGGAGGCCAGCATCGGGCTGGTCCCGGTCAATGCCCGTCTCTTTGTTGACAGGACGGTGGCCTGTGGGCACACCTACCGCTATCGGGTGGTGGCTTTTAACGCAGCAGGCGCGTCGTCATCAGAGGAGACGTCCGAGGTGACCTTACCGCCCTGCACCCCTGCCGGGCGGTGAGCACAGCCATCAAGGTCGCGCCGCAGCGAGCGTCCTGAGGCTCTCGAAGGGTGCTCGCGCAGGCGGCGCGGCGGCTGCTGGCGGACCTAGGGTAGTGCCGGAATAGCGACCAAGGTCCCGCCCCGCGGTCGCCTTGTGCTTTTCCCCGGACATGGTATAATCGAGCCCTCTTGGTGTGATCAGCGCGCGGCGCCGCGACGGAAAGGGCCGCCCCTGGAGGGCAACGTAAAAGAGATGCTCAAGCGTTGGCAATTCTGGCTGGGCGTAGCCATCAGTGCCGTATTCGTCTACCTGGCCGTGAAAGACCTCAATCTGGGCGAGGTCTGGTTCCACATCCGGCACGCCCGCTACTGGTGGCTCATCCCCAGCGTGGCCATCTACTTCTTTGCTGTCTGGGCGCGTACCTGGCGCTGG
>JBFFCR010000146.1:0-8855 GCA_041559855.1 Anaerolineae bacterium
AGGATGTCTTTCCAGCCTATACTCAAGATTTTCATTGTCTTCTCCTTGAAAACAAGAGGTTGGCACCTTGCCACTGGTGCGGAGGATGCGCCCCAGCGTCTGGTGTCCAATGCCTCTATTCCCTCAGCTTCTTGCCGGTCAGATGCAGGAAGACGCTTTCCAGGTTAGGCTCCAAGAGCTCCAGGGATGTGATGCCGATGTCCAGCCGGTTGGTGATGTCAAGAACGCCCATCAGCGCCTCCTGGAGACGGTGGGTTTCAACCTTGAGCTGGCCGTCGGTGCGGGTCGCGGCCTTGACGGGGGTGAGTTGGGCAACCTGGTCCACGATCTCGTCGGGGTACCCTTCGGCCAGACCGATGACGATGATGCCACCGCCCAGGCTGCGGATCAGTGCCGTGGGGGTGTCCAGGGCGATGAGCTCGCCCGAGTCGACAATGGCCACCCTGTGGCACAGGCGTTGCGCCTCTTCCATGTAGTGGGTGGTATAGATGACGCTCATCCCCTTGCGGTTCAGCGCCTCGACGCTCTCAAAGATGGCGTTGCGGCTCTGAGGGTCCACGCCCACGGTGGGCTCGTCAAGGAAGAGCACTTCGGGCTTGTGTAGCAATCCGGCGCCTATGTTGACCCTGCGCTTCATGCCTCCGGAATAGTCCTCGATGGCATCGTTGGCGCGCTCGGTCAGGCCGATCATTTCCAACACCTCATCCACCCGCTGTTGCAGTTCCTTGCCCTTCAGGCCGTAGATGCGCCCGAAGAACAGCAGGTTCTGGCGGGCCGACAGGGTCGGGTAGAGGGCAAGCTCCTGGGGAACCAGGCCCATCTTGGCCTTCACCTCGTTTGTGTGGGTCCTGATGTCCAGGCCGTCGACGGTGACGCTGCCGCTGGTCGGCTGCAGCAGCCCGGTCAGCATTGAGATCGTCGTCGTCTTGCCCGCGCCGTTGGGGCCAAGCAGGCCGAACACCTCGCCCCGTGCCACCTGAAGCGAGATGCCCTTCACGGCTTCGTTCTCTCCGTACAGCTTTTTCAGTCCGTCGCAACTCAGGATCGGTTCAGACATTATTGCCTCCTCTTCTAAAACTCTACGGTTGGCAGGATTGCCACCAGTACGCTTCCCAGGATACCGCATGGGTGGTCATACTGCGTAGTGCCACAGGTCACCTCTGGTAGTCATATCCTGTGACAGAATCATGCCGGCGGGTCGGTTTGACCGATCTGCGGGATTGGGGTACGATCGTACCGACCGGTTGGTATTGCGAACGCGGAGGAGGGGATGCCTGTACAGCAGCGAGGTGAGGAGACGCGGACCCGGATCCTGGATGTCGCACAGGAGGCCTTTGCCCGCTATGGCTATGATGCCACGGGTGTAGCCGAGATCTGCCGCCGCGCTGGAGTCACCAAGGGTGGCTTCTACCATCATTTCCCCAGCAAGCAGGACGTCTTCCTGGAGATGTTGCAGCGCTGGCTGGAGGGGCTCGACCGGCAGTTGGAGGCCGTGCGCTCAGGCGACGAGACTGTCCCCCAGGAACTCCAGGCCATGACAGCCATGGTCCCCGCTGTGTTTCAAGATGCAGGTGGCAGGCTATCCCTGTTCTTGGAGTTCCTGATCAACGCGGGACGAAGCCCCGCCGTCTGGCAGGCCACGGTTGCGCCGTTTCGCAAGTACCACGCCTTCTTTGCCGGGATGATCGGTGACGGTGTGGGGGAGGGGTCCCTGCGAGACATCGAACCGGAACTGGCCAGCCACCTCTTGCTGGCCTTTGCCGTCGGCCTGCTGGCGATAGGCCTGCTCGATCCCTATGGCGCCGATTGGGGACGAGTCGCCCAGGAGGGCATTGGCATTCTCCTGGCTGGCATGGGCGCCGAGCGGCCCGGCTAAGGGCCGTAGCTGAACGTTTCGCTAAAGGTGTGATACGGCTCCGGCATCGGCGTAAACTGGGGAACAGTAGTAGGGCTCCACTCACTGTAGGTGACTGCTTCAATATCCGGCTCCATCTCTGGCGGCCTCTCAACCGTGCCACTAGATGTCCAGCAACCGCTGAACCTTCTGCTCCAGACTCAGTTCCTTCATAGCAGGACCTCGTCCTGTCCTATGTGTGTGTGGTGCACATCTTTGCTTCTGTGGCGCAGGCTTGCCGGCATTGTATAACGGCCCTGCCTCGGGAGCAAAGACACACCTCCGGGCATCTGCCGTTCCACAATGGCCGCCGGGGGAATCCCTTCTTTGCCAGATTTCCCCATCCCGCGTATAATGGTCTCTGGCATTCACCATGATTAGCGCAGAGGTGTACTTATGACGCAACAATTCCTTGTCCCTCCCGGTACCACGGTACCTCTTACGGACTATGATCCTGGTTATACAGATGGCTACACGAGCAAGGTCGAGGCAAAGGCCGAGCTCAAGCGCAACAGCGAGAGACTACAAGAGTTGCAGGATCTGCTTTGGGCGGAAGGCAAGCACTCTCTCCTCGTTGTCCTCCAGGCGATGGACGCCGGGGGCAAGGATGGCACCATCAAGCACGTCATGCGTGGTGTCAACCCCCAAGGCTGCCAGGTAACCAGCTTCAAGGTGCCCACTGAGGAGGAATTGGATCACGACTATCTGTGGCGCGTGCACAAAGCCACGCCAAGGCGCGGCTACATCGGCATCTTTAACCGGTCGCACTATGAAGATGTCCTGGTGGTCCGTGTCCACAACCTTGTGCCTGAGGCTGTGTGGCAGCAGCGATACGACCAGATCAACCAGTTCGAAAAGCTCCTGGCCGGTACAGGGACGACGATCCTAAAGTTCTATCTCCACATGTCCAAAGAGGAGCAAAAGGAGCGCTTTGAGACCCGCCTGCGCGATCCCCGGAAGAACTGGAAGTTCTCGACGGGGGACGTGAAGGAGCGTGGCTACTGGGACGACTATATGCGTGCCTACGGGGATGCCCTGAGCCGTTGCAGCACACCCTGGGCCCCCTGGTATGTCATTCCTGCCGACCACAAGTGGTATCGCAATCTCGCCATATCCCGGATCATCATCGAGACGCTGGAAAAGCTGGATATGCGCTACCCGCCGCCACTGCCAGGCGCTGGCGAGATTGTCATACCGGACTGAGGATGCAGCCGTTGTAGGCACGCAGATCGAAACTTGCGGTTTGATCCCGACTCATCGTTGCCCGCGTGCCCGAGGCATGATATAATGTGAAACGTCCCAGCTTCTGACACCCCCTGTCAACCTGATGGCGCGTTTCCGTCAGGCACGGGGTGGCGTTTCCGGGTACAATGGTTGCGATAGCCGTGAGAACCTGGGTATGACTCAACCTTTAGCTATAGGGACTGTACTGAACGGGCAATATCGCATCGTCCGTCTTGTGGGCGGCGGTGGGATGGCCTGGGTATATCAAGTAGAAGAACTGCCCGCGGGTAGTGGCATGCTGTGGGCCCTCAAGGAGTTGCGCCCGCAGACCGAGGACAAGGCCGAGCGGGCCGCGGCCCGCCGGCTCTTTGAGCAGGAAGCAAAACTGCTGCGCAGGCTGGATCATGTCAACATCCCCAAAATCGCGGGCTATTTCGAGGAGAACGGGCGTGCCTGTCTGGTGATGGAGTTCATCTGGGGCGAGTCTCTGGAAAAGAGGCTGGAGGTGGCCAATGCCCCCCTCCTCGAGACCGATGTGCTCGGATGGGCTGTCCAGCTCTGCGATGCCCTGCAGTACCTGCACACCCAGCAGCCGCCGATCATCTTTCGCGACATGAAGCCCAGCAACGCGATGGTCACGAACACCGGCCTGGTGAAGCTCATTGACTTTGGCATCGCTCGTACCTACAAAGCAGGCAAAAAGCGGGACACGGTTGCGATGGGGTCTGAAAACTATGCGGCACCGGAGCAGTGGGGCAAGGGACAGACAGATGCCCGTTCTGATGTCTATGCGCTGGGCGCAACCATGTATCACCTGCTGGCAAACATGGCCCCGACTCCGGCGTTTCTGCCCTCGGAACCGCTGCCCCTGGGCAACTACAACGGGGCCGTCACAAGGGAAACTGTCGGACTTGTAGAAACGGCAATGAACCGCGATCCAGAGGGGCGTTTCCAGTCCGCCCGTCAGATGCGGGAGGCGCTCGTCGATACGCTGCCGTTTCTCTACGTGCCGCCTGTCGTGCAGCCCTCTTCCAACGCACCGTCGCCGGCAGCACCAGTGCAGCCCCCACAACGGGCCAAGCCCAAACCAGGGTTCACGCCAGAGGCCAGACCGCAGCCGCAACCGGCGCTGGCAGCCTCATCTCGCCCCACGCCCCTACCCGAAAAGGTATGCCCTGCCTGTCGTCGGTCCAATCGGGCGAG
The DNA here is from genome assembly GCA_041559855.1 of Anaerolineae bacterium. Taxonomy (GTDB): domain Bacteria; phylum Chloroflexota; class Anaerolineae; order JAAYZQ01; family JAAYZQ01; genus JBFFCR01. The sequence continues at coordinate 4,322 of JBFFCR010000146.1, forward strand.
CGCTCGCTTTTGCGTGGGCTGCGGGTACTCATTCGTGGGACTGCGGCCCGCCATTCTGCGCGTGATCGAACCGGTGCGGGCTGCCTGGGAGATGCCTGTGGCCCGCAATCCCATGCTCCTGGGCCGCGCCAGCGAGGCGGAGGGCTACCAGCCAGACTTTGACATGACCTTCTATGACGAGGGAGACTATGTCTCGCGCCGCCACGTGCGGATCACCAAGGGTCGGGCCGGATATTTTGTCGCCGACCTTGGTAGCAGCAACGGCACGACCGTGAACGGCCACCCGTTGAATTCTCATCGTGCCTACCGGTTACGAAATGGCGACCGGATCAAAGTTGGCCTGGTCGTCCTACAATTCTGGCTGAGATGATGACCGTTCGTCGCAGCCAAGGGCGGGGAGGAGTTGGATGAAATGTCCTGCTTGCGGAGATGACAATCGCGAAGGAGCGCGTTTCTGCCGAGGGTGCGGAGCACAATTGCTCGAGGATGAAGCGGGTCCAGCCGCCACGCATGAGAGGCGGCCCCCGGAGGATAAGCCTGCCACGGCTGCGTCGCCTGATGCCTCCGAACCGCCCGCCGGTGGGGCAGGGCCCGAGGACCAGAGCGGCGATGTGCCAGCAGAGGGGGTCATGATGAAGGATGAGGAGCTCATCGATGCCGGCGCCGAGCCACAGCCAGCCACCACGGGTGAGGGCGAGCCAACCCCGGCAGGCCTGCGCGAGGAGCCCCAGCCCTACGAGGCCGGGGCTGCCGGCGATAGTGACGAAGGCTACGAGCCACTGGAGGAGGATGATGGCGACATCCTCACCTTCTGGCGTGATGAGGCAGAGCCCATGACCCCCGTCGAGCAGGGTACGGTGCTCGAGGACCGCTATGTCATTGAAGAGGCGCTCGACGTGCAGCCCGGCGAGATCCTCTACAGGGGCCTCGACCTGTGGCGTTGCTGGCAGTGCGGCTATGAGGGCAACGATCCGGAGGGAGCCTTTTGTGGCCGCTGCGGCGTCCTAATGGACCACCGGCCCGAAGTGCGCCTGCTCGAGGTTGGGGATTCAGAAGCGCAGCCAAGCACCGGCCATATAGTCGTCAAACGCCTGAGCCAGGAGTCGCGCCATTTTCTGATCGTCGTCGAGCCCGAGCCCGAGCCACCTCCTATCACTGAAGTGCTGCCCGTCTCGCCGAGCGTGCGCTTTCTGGTGGGCCAGCGCTCCGATCCTGGTCAGATCCGCGATCTGGATGAGGACAGCATGCTGGTGCTGACCATGGCGCCCACTTATGAATCGCGAACGGGACCTGTACTCGGGCTCTATTCCCTCGCCGATGGCATGGGTGGCCATGCTGGGGGCGAAGTGGCGAGTAAGATGGCGTTGCAGGTGCTGGTCGAACACGTGCTCAAGTCAATTATCCTGCCAGAACTCGCGGGGGAGCTGGTGCTGGAGGAGGACATTCTCACCTTCCTCCGGCAGGCGACGATCGCTGCCAACGACGTGGTCTATTTGACCCGCCAGAAGCGCGACAACGACATGGGCACCACCATAACGACAGTCCTCCTCCGGGACAGCCGGCTGTTCCTGGCGCATGTAGGCGATTGTCGAGCCTATCACTGGAGTGTGAACGGGCTGGAGCAATTGACCACCGATCACTCGGCCGTCGCCAGCATGGTCGCCAAAGGACAGCTTGAGCCCGACGAGATCTATACGCATCCCCATCGCAGTATCGTGACCCGCTGCATTGGAGACAGGCCGGTCGTGGAGGTCGAAACCGACATGCTGCCAGTGGCCCCTGGTGACCGGATCATCATCTGCTGTGATGGCCTATGGGAGCTGGTGCGGGATGAGGGGATTGAGGATGTCATGTTGCAGGAGGCTGATCCGCAGATGGCCTGCGACATCTTGGTACGGCGCGCCAATGCCGCCGGGGGTGATGACAACATCAGCGTCATCGTCGTCCAGGTGGAGGCCGTGAGCGATTTGGAGGTATAGAGATGCCTCGCTTTGTCGTTTTGATGAAAACGATCTGAGCTGAGGAACGTATAGAGAAAGGACCTGGAAGGAGGTATGGTATGGCCAATGATCTAACCTTGACCTGCCGGCTGAACAAGGCCAGCCTGCCGGTGATCAACACGCAGCAGTTGGTGTACGTCCTTATCGAGGCTGTGCCGGGCGAGGGCATGGCCCAGGTGCAGATGCCCGTGAACTTGAGCCTGGTACTGGACAAGAGCGGCTCGATGTCGGGTAAAAAGATTCAGAACCTGCGCGAGGCGGCCAAGCTGGTCGTGGACCGCCTCGGACCGGCGGATACTATCTCGATCGTGGCTTTTAGCGACCGCAAGTACCTGATCGCTGAGAGCCAGCCGGTCGTCGATCCACTGGATCTGAAGAAAAAGATCGACCGCATCCGCGATGGCGGCGGCACGGCCATCTCTGGAGGCATGGGGCAGGGGCTGGCAGAACTGGACAAGGCCCTGGCTCCCGATCGAGTCAGCAGGATGCTTTTGCTGACCGATGGGCAGACCTTTGGCGACGAGAAGCAGTGCCTGAAGCTGGGCGAGAAGGCAGGCGAGAGCGGCATAGTGGTCAGCGCCCTGGGCCTGGGCGATGACTGGAACGAGGATCTGTTGGACGACATTGCCGAAGCCAGTGGGGGTGCGGCCGATTTCATCGACTCACCCGACAAGATCGTCTCCTTCTTTGAGCAGGCAGTCAAGTCGATGCAGGATACGGTCGTGCAGAATGCCAAGCTGGTACTGCGCCTCGCCAGCGGTATCACCCCCCGGCAGGTGTGGCAGGTGCTGCCCATGATCTCTAACCTGGGTTACCAGCCCCTGTCCGAAAGGGACGTGCAAGTGACCCTGGGCGAGCTGGAGAAGGGCCAGCCGCGCAGCCTCCTGGTGGAGATGCTCGTCGGCCCCAGGCCAGCAGGCAGCTACCGCGTGGCCCAGGCCGAGATAAGCTATGACGTGCCTGGCCTGAAGCTCATCGGAGAAAAGATCAAGGCTGACATCATCCTCGACTTTTCCGCTGACGCGGCCCAGGCGAAGCAATACGATGCCGAGGTGATGAATATCGTCGAGAAAGTGACGGCTTTCAAGCTGCAGACCCGCGCTCTGGAAGAAGCGAAAATGGGCAACGTGGCAGGCGCCAGCCAAGCGCTGCGCGCAGCTGCGACCCGCCTCCTCGATATGGGGGAGGATGAGCTGGCCCAGTCGGCGCTGGAAGAGGCCGAGAATCTGGAGAAAGGCGGGCAGATGTCAGCCCGTGGCACAAAGAAGCTGCGCTACGAGACGCGCAAGCTTACGCAGCGACTCAATCCCTAGGAACCGGGCGGCGAGGGACACCTGTCCGGGGTCCTTCATACCGGTCAGATGCAAAGGAGGAATCGAATCATGGCAACTTGTCCCAATTGCGGGAGCACAACTGGCGAAGGCGCCATCTTCTGCGATCAGTGTGGCACGCGGCTTTCACAGCCGGCGGCTGCGGCTCCTCAAGCACCCGCCGGGCCAGCCGGTGGAAGCATGATCTGTCCTGCCTGCGGCGCCGGCAATGTGCCCGGCGAGGCGTTCTGTGATTTCTGCGGCTCGCCTCTGGAGGCGCCCGTGCCGTCTGCGCCAGATGCGCCCGAGTTGGAGCCTGTCTCACGCGAGGCAGAACTAGAGGTGGGTGCGGAACCGCCTGCCCCGGCTGCCGAGGCAGCGCCTGCAGAGCCTGCGCAGGATGTGTCTGTTTGTCCGGCTTGTGGCGAACCCGTGTCCGCGGACGAAGCGTTCTGCGCTGCTTGTGGAGCCTCGCTCGCCCTCCCGCCCCTGCCACCAGAGCCGGTGCCTGAAGTGGAAGCGGAAGCACCGCCGCCAGCAGCAGAGGTAGAAGGGCCGCCGACAGCAGCCGAGGTAGAAGCGCCGCAGCCGCCTGCAGAAGTGGAAGCACCGCCGCCGCCTGCACCAGTGGAAGCGCCTGTGTGCCCGGCCTGCGGAGAAGAGGTCGAAGCTGGCGATGTTTTCTGCAGCGCCTGTGGCTACGCTCTCAAGGCCGCACCTGCTATGCCCCCGGCCCAGGAGGTCGCGGCCGCTCCGGCTCCGGCTGGACCGCGCCTGGTGATCGTGGACTCGGGAGCCGAGATACCGCTGCCAGCCGGAAACGAGATCACCGTGGGCCGCGAGGATCCCGTCAGCGGCATCTATCCGGACGTCGACATGACGCCTCACGGCGGCGAGGAGGGGGGCGTGTCACGGGAGCATGCCCGGATCACGGTGGAGGGCGGCAACTACTTTGTCGAGGACCTGGACAGCACCAACTCTACCTTTGTGAACAAGCAAAAGCTCGCGCCCAAGACTCGCCAGCCTGTGGGCGACGGGGATGAGATCCGCTTTGGCCGCGTGGCTGCGGTCCTCCGCACCGGGTCCTGAGCTATCTTGATGCGGGATGCTGGGCACTGGATTGGGTCCGATCGAGTCCCTCTCCAGCGTCCAGCTCCCAGGATCATCTTGCGGATATGCAACCTTGCCCGGGGCCGAACTGTGCGCACATAAACCGGCCTAGCG
>JBFFCR010000147.1:0-8804 GCA_041559855.1 Anaerolineae bacterium
AGGATCCCCAGCATCCGGGCTTGAGCTTCGTTCGCCAGGGGAAGCAGGACCTTGTACTCCCTAGGGACGAGCCGTTCTTCGTGCAAGATCTTTACAGGGAGCCCCTCCTCCTGATCACTAGCTCGCGCGGTGTAAGCCACATAGACGATCGCACCAACAGCGATCCACGCCAAGCCAACATACCATGTCATCGGCTGGAAGGTAAAGAGATAGACAGCCAGCCCGAGATTGGTGACGATTCCGAGAATCGGCAGCCAGGGGAAAAGCGGCGCCTTGTATCCCCGTGGCAGATTGGGCTCGCGCAGTCTGATCAGGATCATGGCCCCGTTGGTCAGGGCAAATGATAGCAGGAACATGAGGCTGGCTCCCGATCCGACTACCTCCAGCGGCAATCCCACCGCGATAAGTACGAGGATGAGGCCTGAAGCCAGCACCGCCATGTGGGGTGTGCGCCGCTTGGGATGGATAGCCCCCAAGATCCCGGGTAGCATCCGCTCGCGCCCCATACTGAAGCCGACCCGCGAGGAGGCAAGCACGCTGGCATTGAGCGCAGACATGGTAGAGAAAAGGCCCCCAAAGACGATCAGAGCCACGCCAAACTGGGGCATAAAGTTCTCGGCAGCGCGAACAATCCCCGTCTCCTTGTAGATGCCCATGATCTCCCACGAAGTGTTGATCTCGGGATCTGCAGCGTCGAGAGGCTCGTGGATGTCGAGCACGGCAGGAAGCTGATCGTAGGTATCGCCGTAGACGTCGAACTCGGTCGGGTCGACGGCCCCAATGGAGACGAGGAGGATAAAGAGGTAGATTACCACCGCGATGCCCAGAGAGATGAAGGTGGCCTTGGGTATGTTCTTGGTGGGCTCCTTTACTTCCTCACTCACCGTGGCAATCAGGTCATAGCCCTCGAAGGCAATAAAGGTGAGCCCCATCGCCACGATCACGCCGCCGAAACCTTTGGGAAAGAGCGGTGTGAAAGCGGATGAGGCAGCAGGATGCTTGAAAAAGGCCACGAGGCCAAAGGCAATGAACAGCCCAAGGATGACGATTTTGGTCATGGTCACGACGTTCTCGGCCTTACCCGTCACGTCGGCACCCAAGTAATTGAGAGCAACAAAGAAGGCACTGATGGCAAAGGTGACCAGAACCACCGAGCCATGGTGCCCCAGCGCCCCGACAATCGTTGCGTGTGCTGCGGGCCAGTAGCTACCCAGCAACTCCACGAAATAGCCGCCAAAGCCCACGGCATAGAGGGCGCAGGCCACAGTGTAGGCGAACCAGAGCATCCAACCCGCGAGAAAACCAAGGGCAGGCGGCATGGCGCGCTTCACAAAGGAGTAGCCCCCACCAGCCTCGGGGATAGCCGAGGCAAGCTCGGCGTAGCTAAAGGCAGTGAACAAGGTAACGATACCGTTGAGCGCGAAAGCGATGATAGCCGCAGGCCCTGCTTCTCCTGTGGCAATGCCCGTCAGAACAAAGACGCCGGCCCCGATCATGGCCCCGACGCCGATCATGATGGCATCAAACAACCCGAGAGTCCTGGCGAGTGTTACTTCACCCTCGCCCTGGTTGTGGTCAGGCATCTGTGCTCTCCTCCCGTGCACACAAAAAACCGCCCGCAACCCCTTCTGTCCAAGGCGCAAAGCGGTGGCGACAGTGACTATTATACCACACTCCCCCTGTTTGGCAACTCGCGGCAAGGCAAGTTAGAGCTTCTCCATCCGGTTGCTGCCGCCTGGGTCGGCTTCTCACGCAGAATGGACAAGGATGGACTGCGCGCGTCGCGTGAGGATCCACGCGACCTTGCACGCCGGCAGCCGCAGGCCAAAGATCGGAAGGCTCTCTTTCGCTACCCCTGCATCCGGCCTGACCAATGACAGGGTGTGGATTGACATGAACCTCCCTAGGGGGTATAATGCGCCGAGTCTTTGGACCCTGCGAAGGCAGGGATAAGGGAAGGGCTATTTGGCAACAGTCAATTACATCGGACACGCCACGGTCATGGTAGACATCGGTCAGATCCGAGTGCTTACAGACCCTCTGCTGCGGGATCGCATCCTTTTTCTGAAACGTCGCGGACCCAATCGAGCGCACAAACTGATGGAAGAACGCACACCGGACATTGTGCTGCTCTCACATCTGCATTACGATCACGCAGACATGCCCTCCCTGCGACTACTCCCATCTTCAGCCACGGTCATTGCCCCCAAGGGCAGTGGCAAGTACTTGAAGCGGTGGGCCGGCGTGAATGTCCACGAGGTCCAGGAGGGAGACAAGGTCCAGGTTGCCGACGTCGAGATTACGGCGCTACCCGCTGCTCACGGACAGGCACACTCGATCCCGCGTCCCATGGACTCGTGCCTGAGCTATGTGATGCGCAACCGTCTTTCTATCTACTTTGCCGGAGACACCGATCTCTTTGACGGCATGGACGACGTGGGCCAGGATTTCGATCTGGACATGGCCCTCCTGCCAGTGTGGGGCTACAGCAAGCGGGTGGGTGCTGGTCACCTGACCCCCTTTACGGCTGCGCAGGCGCTGACCCGGCTCCGGCCTGCAGTTGCGGTTCCCATCCATTGGGGATCCTTTCGGTTTCTCGGCCCCGCTTCCCTCTGGGACAGCGCGGACCATCTCAGCTTTCCTCCCCATGACTTTGCGGATCATGCTTCGCGCCTGTCCCCTGCTACCGAAGTCCGCGTACTCCAGCCAGGCGAGATGACCACGCTGAACTAGGCAAAGCTCGAATCCCTTCACCATTCGAACCCGGCTTTGCAGCAGAGAGGTCCACCAGGACTGAGCGTGCCCAGCAGGTAACCCTTGCTTGACGCGGGTCCCAGCGCGGGGCGCGATGCCCCCCGAATGTGACACAGGCCTGCTTGACAGAGAAAGATGCATGTGATAGCCTGTGATCCCTGTCGCACAGGTCATACGAATCGAACCGGGTGCGACTTACAGGAGTATGAGCATGAGCATATTGGGTGTTCTCTGGGACATGGACGGCGTGTTGGTGGACACGAGCGAGTTCCACTTTCAGGCCTGGCGCGATGTGCTGGAAGCGTATGGCTTCTCCTTCACGCGCGAGGTGCACCGTCAGGTGTTCGGGATGAACAACGCCGGCATTCTGTCGCGCGTTCTGGGCGAGAGGCTCACCCCCGAGTTGCTCTCCGAGATCGGCGACCGAAAGGAAGAACAATTTCGCGCCGCGGTTCGAGGCCACGCGCGCCCGCTCCCGGGAGTCCGCATGTGGCTCCAGCGCCTTCAGGAGGCAGGGGCTCGCCAGGCCGTCGCCTCATCGGCCCCGATGGCCAACATCACCGCGCTGATCGACGAGCTCGGACTGCGCCCCTACTTTGACGCAATCGTACCGGGCGCCGATCTTCCGGGGAAACCGGAACCGGTGCTCTTTCTCAAGGCGGCACAGGCACTCGGCCTCCAACCTGAGGACTGCATCGTAATCGAGGATGCCATCGCTGGCGTGGCAGCGGCGAAACGTGCCGGAATGAAGTGCATCGCCGTGATGACGACAAATCCCGCCGAGGCTCTGAGCGCTGCCGATCTGATCGTGGAAGGGCTGGATGCCTTGCCCGAAGATGTCTTCAGGCGCCTGGGCTCAGTCTGACGCACTGTGAATTGGCCTGGAGGGGAATGACCTGAGCAAACAGCCGCTCGGCATGTGACATGACGCCGAGCAGCTTGCCACCCAATGGGATGGGGGCTATAATAGATGCAGACATACGGACGGTGACTCATCGCGGCGCTCGGGGCCTGGCTGGCGCATACCGGGGCGAGCGCAGACCCAGGACACAAGGGGGGAGAAATGCCACTGCTGTTGACCCGTAAGGACGTCGAAAAGGTACTGACAATGAAGGATGCCATCGCTGCCGTCGAAGAGGGATTCCGGCAACTGGCCCTGGGAAACGTCGTCATGCCGCAGCGCACGGCCATCCGCATCTCGGAGCATCACGGCATCCACCTGGGCATGCCGGCCTACGTTGGCGGCACAGAAGACGCGGGCTCGCTGGCGCTCAAGGTGGTGACTGTGTACCCTGACAATCCATCCAAGTACGGCCTTCCGACCACCATCGGCACATTGCTGCTCAATGATCCGCGCACAGGGGCGCTGGTCGCAATCATGGATGCCGGATTCCTCACAGCGATGCGCACTGGTGCAGTCTCTGGCGTGGCCACCCGCTATCTGGCACGAAAGGATGCCCGCAGCGTGGGCGTTTTCGGCGCCGGTGTGCAGGCACGCACGCAGTTAATGGCCATGTGCGAGGTGCGCCCCATCGAGCGTGCGCTTGTCTGCGACCCCTGGCAGGAAGGCCGTGAAAAGTTCGCCGCCGAGATGTCGGAACGGCTCTCGATCCCTGTCGAGCCCACTGATAACCCGGAGGTCTGTGTGGGCAACGACATTATCGTTGCTGCATCCTCCAGCCGGGAGCCGGTCTTTGAGGGTCACTGGCTGGCGCCGGGCACCCACATTAACGGCATCGGTTCACACTCGCCAGACACCCGCGAATTGGACACCGCAACACTCCAGAGGGCCAAGGTGGTGCCAGATCTCGCCGCCGCATGTCTGGTGGAGGCGGGCGACCTGATCATACCCATCAGGGAAGGCTCCATTACGGAGAACCATATCCACGCCAGCCTGGGCGAGGTCGTCGCAGGGCTCAAGCCAGGTCGCGAGTCGGACGGCGAGATCACACTGTTCAAGTCGGTGGGGCTGGCGGTCCAGGATGCCGCCACTGCTGCGCAGGTGTACTCGTTGGCGCGTGCAGCCGGCGTGGGCGTGGAGATCGAGATCTAGCAAGAGACGCTCAGCGCGCGCGTGGCGCCACTGGCAGGGTGAAACGAAAGGTACTGCCGTGACCCGGTGCGCTCTCGACCCAGATGCGCCCGCCCTGGGCCTCGACCAGGCTCTGGGCGATAGATAACCCCAGTCCCGTGCTGCCCATGCGCGAGCGGGCGGGATCGGCGCGCCAGAAGCGCTCAAAGAGGTGCTGGAGGTCCTCCCGCGCGATTCCAGAGCCGGTATCAGCCACGGCGACCTCAACCATTCCACCGGCGGAACGCGCGCTAACGGTGATCGAACCCCCATCAGGTGTGTACTGGAGGGCATTGACCAGCAGGTTGCGCAGAATCTGCGAGACCCGGCCAGGATCGGACTGAACTAGTGGAAGGCCCTCCGGCACGAGAGCGGTCAGACTCACCCCCCGCGCTTCAGCGCCGGAGGCCAGGTTGCCAACAGAGTCGTGGATGACCTGGCTGAGACTGGTGGGACGCAGGCTGAGACGCAACTGCCCGGCATCAGCCAGTGCAAGCTCGCGCAGGTCGTCAACAAGACGGCTGAGGAATCTGGTTTCGTCGTAGAGACGAGAGATTTCGGCCTTGTCCAAGCCGTACACATCGTCCAGGATAGCCCGGAGGCTACCCTGCACGACACTGAGCGGCGTCCTCAGCTCATGCGCGATATCGGCAACCATGTTTTGCCGCTGCCGCTCAGACTCGCTCAGGGCGGTCGTCATCTCATTGAATGCCCGCCCTACCTCTTCGATCTCTGTACTGCCTTCCACCCGGACTTTGTGAGCGAGATCACCGCCGACAACCGCTCGAGCGGCGACAGCCAACCGCTGTAGGGGTGCGGTCAATCCGCTGCTCAGCAGCACGCCAATGATCATGCCCAGTCCCACGGCCAGGGCAGCACCGATGATCAGGATGTCGCGCATGCCGTTGAGGAATTTCTGCTCCAACTGGCCCAGTGCGCTTGACTCGCCCGGAACTGAGAGAAGCAGGTACCCGATCACCTCCCCGCTGTCGCCCTGCGTGATAGGCAAAGCCTGTGATTTGGCCCGGGCGCTTAGCGTCCTGCCCGTCAGCTCCGATGCGCTGTCGTATACGATCTTCCGGGAGGCGTCAGCAAGCACCACATCCAATGGCGTGCCAGGTCTGACGGCATAGGCACCCACTCTTGCGAGCGGGCTGTCCCCTTGCCTGCTGAGAAACACACCCTGGCCGAGCAAGCTGTCCACGCCCTCCCAGCCTCCATGCTGCTCATAGTAGACGACCAGTTGCTCCAGCCCGCTGCCAGAGGCTCGCATGCCGCTATTGGTTACGTACTGGCGGAACTCGGTGTTGGTCGTCCTGATTATGAGGATAGCGATCACGCCTACGGCGACGAGGACTACGAAGGTGAAAGCCAGGACCAGCTGTACCTGCAGCCGTTTCAACGCTGATCTCCTGCGGCAAGGCGGTAGCCAACGCCGAACACCGTTTCCACAAGGTGGGCTGCGCCGCCAGCCTCATCCAGCTTGCGGCGCAGATTCTTGATGTGGCTGTCTACGGTCCGATCCATGCCCTCGTAGCTGTATCCTAGACCCTCCTCGATCATCTCCACCCGGGTAAGGGCGCGGCCCGGCTGCTCGGCGAGCGCTCGAAGAAGAGAAAACTCGGTACGGGTCAGGTGCACCGGCTCTCCCCCAATCCCCACTTGGTGTCGATCCAGATCGATGGTCACTGAACCGGCGCGGATTACCCTCGGAGGGGCGGTGTCTCCCTGTACCCGGCGCAGCACAGCTCGAACGCGGGCCACGACTTCTCCGGGGTTGAAGGGCTTGGTCACATAGTCATCAGCGCCTAGCTCAAGGCCGATGATCTTGTCGTGATCCTCGACGCGAGCGGTGAGCATGATGATCGGCAAGGCTGCCAGCCCGGCGTCGCTCCGCACGACGCGCGTGACGTCTCGCCCGTCGCGCCGGGGGAGCATGAGATCCAGCAGCATCAGGTCAGGCCGCTCGCGGCGCAGCACATGGAGTGCTGTCTCGCCGTCATAGGCCACCAACACTTCATACCCGTACTGCTCCAGGTAGGCTTGCACCAGGCGCACGATCTCACGATCATCATCTACCACCAATATCTGCTGAGCCATCCTGCATTTCTCTCCAATTCGATCTCGTGCGTGCAGAGCACTAGCGGTCCGGCGGGCGTTCCGCCAGGGTAAGGCTGAGATCCACCTCGCTGCCGTCGCGTACCACCGTCAGCGTGACCACATCACCCACACTGGTATGGCTGGCCAAGTAGTTGACCACATCATCGAAGCGTTTTACCTCAACACCATTGATGGAGATCAGGATGTCGCCACCCACCAGCATCGGGATGCCAGAGACCATGATCTGGCGGTCACCACCCTGCACACCTGCCCCTTCTGCCGGACTGCCAGGCTCTACCTCAAAGATGAGCACGCCGGTATCCACCGACAGACCCGCTGCTTCCACTACTTCGGGTGAGATGCTGGCTCCCGTCACGCCCATCCAGGGATGGCGGTAGCTGCCCTCGGCGATCAGCTCGGGCACGACACGCTTGACGATATCCACCGGTATGGCAAACCCGACACCCGCATTGGTCCCACTGTCGGAGGCAATGGCCGTGTTGACGCCGATTACCTTTCCCTGAGAATCCAGCAGAGGCCCGCCCGAGTTGCCGGGGTTGATGGCTGCATCTGTCTGGATCAGCTCCGCGATCTGAAAGCTACTGTCATCCCGGCTCAGCGTTCGCCCCAGGTAGCTGATCACGCCGGTAGTGATCGTCCGCTCCAGGCCAAAGGGATTGCCAATGGCAATGGCCCGCTGCCCCACCCGCAGCGCAGCCGACTCGCCCAGATCGGCGACGGTTAGCTCTTCTGGCGCTACGTCGATCTTGAGGACTGCCAGGTCGCTGCCCGGGTCGGTTCCGATTACCTCAGCAGCCACAGTGTGCTCGTCTGCGAGAGTGACCAGCAACCCTTCGGCAGCCTGCGCCACGTGGTCGTTGGTGACAATATGACCCTCCAAGTCGATCACGAACCCCGAGCCGATGCACTCCCCAAAGTACTCCGAGGCCGTGATGCAGACCACGGCTGGGCTCACCCGAGCATAGAGGTCTGTCATCAACTGTTCCTCGACATCCAGAGATGTCTGGATGATCGTCTGCGGCGTGGGTGCCACCTCGACGACATAAGGGGTCGGTGTCTCTGACGCCACATCAGGTTCTGGTGTCCCAGTGAGAGCAGCCGAGAGGTCAGAGAGATTGCAGGCTGCACTGCTGAGCACGATCAGCACCAGCGCGACCGAAACGGCGATTTTACTGCGCATAACATTCCTCCGTTAAACCTTGTACTATCATGGCTTCCGCATTGATGAGTTGCTATCAGAACCCCCCGCAACGGTGTGAGCCTCGGGGGAGATCTGAGCGCTCGCCGGTGGAAGCGACACTGTTGCCCGAACCAGGCACCGAGTAATCACAGATACCATCGCCATCGGTATCTACGTAGAGCCGGCACCTCCCAGGATAGGGATCGTTCACGAGATTGTGCGGGCAGGCAACGCCACCCTCTTGAACCGTCGCGATCGTCTGGCTATCGCTCTGGCTCGCCTCTGCTTCGCTCGCGAATATGGCTCTGTAGCCCGCCAGCGCTGCACCGGCGACGACTGTCGCCGCCCCGCCAATGACCAGAAAGTCCCTACGGCTCAGACCGGCGGCTGTTGCGTTGCCAGACGGCGCATCAGCGATGCGTTCGCTCGCCCGCTGCATTCTTGCCGGCTTGATCATCTGCTTGGTCATGGCGACGAGCCACTTCCAGTGCAGCGCCATATGGGCGACCACCCCCAGGATGGCCATCAAGCTGCTCCAAGTGTGCAGGCTGTTCCACAACTGGTAGCTGAGCCCCAGGATCCCGACCGTGGGATCTCCAGGCAGCAGAAGGACCAATCCACTCACGGCACTGCCCAGACCCGCAAACCCTATCGCCACATCTACCCAGTAATTCGCCT
>JBFFCR010000148.1:0-8795 GCA_041559855.1 Anaerolineae bacterium
ACAAAGTATCGCTCCTGGTCCATGACGGTGAACCAGCCGCTGGCCCGTACAGGGACCGGCTCCTCGGGACGCAGGCGCGGCAGTTCTTCGGGATCGCTCGCCCGATCCGGGCGAGAACCGGGCACAAAGTGGACGTATCCAGCGCGGGCGGCCCAGGCGAGGAGCAGGAGGTAAGCCAAGAACAGCCCGACGAGCAAGGCCAACTGCCAGGCAAAGGGCCACCAGCGGAAAAGCGCCCACCCGGCGACCACGAACAACAGGAGGCCCAGCCAGCGGGCCAGGGGCCAGCCGAAGCGGGTGTGGCGCTGCAAACGATATGCGAATTGGAGCACCAGGCCAGTCAGGCTCATGGCAGCGGTCCCATCGATCTACGCGGCATCCTGTGGCGAGTATAGCACAGGCGTTGGGGGGTGTCAATCGGTTCGCTGCCTGAAAGGCAGCCACGGAGGTTGCCCCTACGCGACGCCTTTGTCGTTGCATGATGATCGTGGTATAATACCTGCGTCGATGGAAAAGAGGCCCGACGGCCAACCTAGTCGCAAACCAGGCCGAGCCTGAGGCATGGACCAGGTGATGTTTTTCCAACACCTACCAGTCTGGGAACTGCATGAAAGGAAACACTCATGCCCCTCAACCCTGACGATACGCTACTGAACGGCCAATACCGCATCCTGCACCTGCTGGGCCGCGGCGGATTTGGCTTTGTCTACCAGGCCCAGGATACCCTGCTCCACAGAGAGATAGCCATCAAGGAGCTGATCCCGGCTCTCGTCGGCGACGAGGCTATGCTCAAGCGGTTCCTGGTCGAGGCGCGCGCCACGATGGAACTCGCCCACGAACATATCGTCCGCACCCACAACATCTTCCAGGAAGGCGGCAACTACTACATCGTCATGGAGTGCATGGCTGGCGGCTCCCTGGAGGAGCGCATCCCGAAGAAGGGCGCGCTGCCGGTGGAGGAGGCGGTGCGCATCGCCAGCGAGGTCTGCGCGGGACTCGACTATGCCCACCACCGCGGCATCGTCCACTGTGACCTCAAGCCAGCCAACATCCTGTTTGCCGCAACCGGGACTGCCAAGGTGGCTGACTTTGGCATCGCCCACGTGTCCAGCGAGATGCTAACCCGTTCGTGGATGACGCCTGCCGGCTTTGTCGCCGGCACCCTGCCCTACATGTCGCCCGAGCAGGTCGACGGCGTCCGCGAAGACCCCCGCATCGATGTATACGCGCTGGGCGCCGTGCTCTACCGCATGCTGACGGGACGCCCCTACCTGGACTTTGACCAGCGGGAAACACCCGGTGCACAGGCCGACAACGTGTACCACATCCGAAGCGCCGAGCCCGATCCGCCCAGCGTCCACGACGACCGCATCCCGGCCTGGATGGACGAGGTGGTGCTAAAGGCACTGTCCAAGCACCCTGAGGAGCGCTACAGCAGCACAGCCGAGATGCAGGCTGCGCTGGAGAGGCCGGGCGCCATTTCTCCAGCTCCTCCCCGGACTGCCGCCTCTGCTACCGTGGCTGTCTCGCGCACGCCCCCGGAGGAGGGGCACGGCGGGGCTGCGGTGACGCAGGCCGCGGAAGAGAGGACAGGCACAGCGTCTCCAATTCCTGCCCAGGCTGCCGCCTCTGCTCCCGAGGCTCCCTCGCGCACGCGCCTGGTGGACCGGCACGGCGAGATTGCAGAGACGCAGGCTGCGGAAGAGAGAAAAGGGGCGCAGTCTGCGGTTGCTCCCAAGGCTGCATCCTCTGTGCCGGCAGCTCCCTCTCGCCATCGGCCGGCTTGGCTGTGGCCTGCTGTAGCTGCGGTGGGTGTGCTGCTGATCGCGGTCGCCGTCGGGCTGTGGATACTATTCGGGGGAGGAGCTGGTGGACCAGGGGCCCGTACGCCCGAGCCAACGCAGATTGTGGTGCTTGAGCCTACGGCTACAAAGACACGCGCAGCGGCCGGCGCTCCCACAGCTACCGCCACACCAGGGCGGCCGGCGGATACGCCCATGCCCACGCACACACCCAAACCGCCGGCAGCGACACCCAGGCCGACCAATACCCCCCCGCCGTCGACTGCCACACCCAAACCAACCAACACGCGCGTCACCCCGACGGACACCCCCATACCCGCAACAAACACACCCAAACCGACTGCTGTTCCGGCTGGCCCTGCGCGCATCGCCTTCCATTCCGATCGCGATGGCAATGTGGAGATCTATGTCATCAATGTCGACGGTAGCGGGGAGAGGCGCCTGACCAACAGAGCGGACGACGATACTATGCCTGCCTGGTCGCCGGACGGGAGGCGCATTGCCTTCCTCTCCCGCCAGGGTGGCAACGTGGAGATCTATGTCATGAACACCGACGGCACCGGCGCGATGCGCTTGACCGACAGCCCGGCTCCTGACTACAATCATGAATGGTCGCCTGACGGGAAGCAAATCGTCTTCGAGTCCGGCAGAGACGGAGACTATGAGATTTACGTGATGAACGCTGATGGCTCCGACCAGATCAACCTCACGAATAACCCAGCGTTGGACTGCTGCGCTACCTGGTCGCCCAATGGGAAGCGCATCACCTTCATGTCCCAGCGGGACGGAGACAATGAGATCTTTGTCATGAACGCCGACGGCTCCGGGGTGACGCGCCTGACGGACAACGCAGCCGATGACTCCAGCCCTGCCTGGTCACCGGACGGGAGGCGCATTGCCTTCCGCTCCAACCGCGATGGCAACTATGAAGTCTATGGCATGAACGCCGACGGCAGCGGGCAGACGCGCCTGACGGACAACGCAGCCGAGGTCCTTGGCCTCGCTTGGTCGCCGGACGGGACGCGCATCGCCTTTGAGTCGGGCCGAGAGGGCAACAAGGAAATCTATCTCGCGAACGCCGACGGCAGTGGGCAAATCCGGCTGACGGACAACCCGGCTGATGACCGCTCCCCTGCCTGGTCGCCGGATGGGAAGCGGATCGCTTTCTATTCCATCCGAGATGGCAACTGGGAAATCTACGTGATGGATGCCGACGGCACCCGGCAGATCCGCCTGACCAACAACCCGGGCAGCGACGCGTACCCTGCCTGGTCGCCGTAGGCAGGGCAACCACGGGGGGTTGCCCCTACGCGATACCTTTGCCGTGACATCGCGATCGTGGTACAATACACGCGCTGACAGAAGCAAAGCCCTGCAGCCTGACACCGCCTGCGACTGCAGAGCATTAGCATGACATCGTCAGAAGGACCACACAAACGGAGAAGGAGACTCCTATGAAGCGATATCTGCTCTTCGCCCTTGTGTTCTGTCTGCTCGTCGGTTGCGGGGGCAAACCTACCCCCACGCCGGATGCGATCGCTACCCAAGTAGCGCAGGCGCAAGCTGTAGCCGCGACGTTAACAGCGGCAGTGGCTCCTGCGACCGACACTCCCGTTGCGCTATCGACGGCAACACCCAGGTCGAAGGACACGCCCCCGTCCGGTCCACTGTCGATTACCACCATAACGCAAGGACTTGGCATTCACTCGCCAGTTGAGGCATCGATCTCGGGTCCCACGATCTCGAGCCTCCAGATCTCGCTCTGGCCGGAATTCGACCGTCCGGACATGTTGCTCATATACAAAGGCTGGTTCCCCCCCAATACAGTATTGCCGGTGCCGGTTGAGTTTCGCATTCCGGCAAGCGCCGGCCAGCCTTCTGCCGTGGTCTGGATAGCCAACGATGGCACCCTGTATAATCAGACCTATACAAGTCAGGAAGAGGGTGAATGGTTGGTCATTTCGTTCGAGTCGCCCACTTTGGGGTTCCAGCTTGAGTACTACGATGAACTGCCAATAGGCTTATCGGGCGCCCGGGAATATCAGTATGCATTCTTGGCGGGATCTGACATCGCTTCGCTGACTCTGGACTTTCAGGTTCCACGCGGAGCCCAGGACTTTGAATTGGATCCCGCGACTGACTCGGTCGTGGAGGCAGACGACGGCATGACCTATCACTTGGTGGACGCAGGCTTGATGAGTCAGGGAGAGAGCAGCAACTGGACCATCACCTATCGCAAGGATGAGTGAGTATTGGCATAGAGGCTATGGCCTCTGCGCCACAGAGAGATCGCCTGCTTGCCTCAGGGGACATCCTGGTCATTGCACGGTGCGCTTCATGCGAGTTTGAATCCCTGGAAAGAGACAGTCACTCTCGACAAGGAAGCCCTGCGCCCTGACACTGCCTGTGACTGTGGAGCAGAAGAGAGGAACCACCCATGCCCCTCAAGCCTGACGACACCATACTCAACGGCAAGTACCGCGTCGTGCGCCTCATCGCCAAGGGCGGCATGGCCCGCGTCTGGCTGGCGGAGGAACTGACCTTTGGCGGGCGCCTCGTGGCCCTCAAAGAGCCGCGGGGCGACCTGCTCCCCGACCTCGCCCAGGAGGTGCGCCTGCGCTACCAGCGCGAGGTGCGGGTCTGCGCTGCACTGGAAAAAGCCGGGGTGCCGAACATCGTCCGCGCCATCACCGCCGAACCCTACGATGATACACTCCTCCTGGTCATGCAGTACATGCCCGGCGGCGACCTGGCAGCTCTGATGAAGGAGCATCCGGACGGCCTGCCGGTGGAGCAGGCCGTAAAGATCGCGCTCGACCTTCTGGCTGCGCTGGAGGGGGTGCACGCCCACGAGATGGAGATCGTGCACCGCGATGTCAAGCCGTCGAACGTGCTCTTCGATGAGCAGGGCCACGCACACCTGGCCGACTTTGGGCTGGCGCAACTGGCGGGGGTGAGCGGCCGCTCGCAGTTGGCCGGCGGGCAGCATCCGGGCACGCCGATCTATATGGCCCCCGAGCAAGCGCGGAGCTTGGATGTGCTATTGCCTGCCGCTGACCTGTACTCTGTTGGGTGCGTGCTGTTCGAGATGCTGACGGGGACGCGCTACAAGCGGGTGCGGCCCGGCACGCTGCCCAGCGCGCTGAGAGCCGAGGTGCCGCGCTGGCTGGACGGGGTCGTCGCCAAGGCCGTGGCCGAGGATCCGTGGGAGCGCTGGCATGACGCAGGGGAGATGGCGCGCCCGCTGCGTGAGGGCCTGCGGCGTGAGGCAGAGGCCCGGCGCAAGGCTGAGGCACGGGAGCAGACCCGCCCGACACGTCGGCCGGCTTGGTTCTGGCCTGTTGTGGGGGCGGCGGGTGTGCTGGTGATTGCGGTGGCACTGTGGTTGCTCTTCGGGGGAGGACCTGAACCAGCAGAAACCCCGACGCCCAAGCCGACGCAGGTTGCGGTGGTAGAGCCTACTATCACAGCAACACCCACTCATACACCAACCCACACTTCGCCGCCGCCAACTAATACACCACGCCCGACTGCATCACGCACGCCCTCTTCCACGCCGACGGCGACCCACTCGCCAACAGCCACACCCTCACCAGAACCAAGTCCGACTCCAGCCTCCCGGCCAACCAGTACATCCGTGCCGTCGGCGCAACCCGGCCCGGTGGCTAGTCTTGGACAGATCGCCTTCATGTCTGACCGTGACGGCAATAATGAGATCTACCTGATGAATCTCGATGGAAGTGAACAAAGGAATCTAACCAAGAACCCTGCCGACGATCGCCACCCATGTTGGTCACCCAGCGGTGATCGCATAGCCTTCGCTTCAGATCGAGATCAGGAAGGCCGCTGGAGCCTATATGTGATGACTGCCAACGGCGATTCTGCGGTGCGAATCCTGGAAATGGGTGGGAATCCTCGTGGATGCTCGTGGGCATCTGACGGGAATCGCGTTGCCTATTCGTACGGGCTTGAAATACATGTGATCCACCTCGATGGGGCGGGGGACACCAACTTGGTGCCTCAAACAGATGGATCGCTGGGAAAACCAAGTTGGTCGCCGGGGAGCTCCAACCTTGCATTTGAGTATTGGAGCAATCTATTGGTCCGGAGCGAGATCTGGACTGTGAACTCCAACGGCAGTGGCAAGACCTATCTGGGGGTAGGGCAAGCCCCGGCATGGTCGCCAGATGGAGCGCGGATCGCTTTCGTGTACCGGCCTGCTAGCGGAGGCAATGAGATATACACTATGGACACAGGCGGCTCTGATTGGGTTAACCTGACACGAAACCCCGCCACGGACGGAGCGGGAGACGGGATAATCTGCTACGGTGGCCCTTCTTGCCTTGATGCATCACTGGTCGGTGGACCGAGTTGGTCTCGTGATGGAAGGCGCATCGCCTTCTCGTCTGACAGGGACGACAACTTTGAGATCTATACGATGGGGTCCAACGGTGAAGACGTAATACGACTGACGAATAACACGGCTCTGGATGGGCAACCGGCGTGGCGCCCATGAGGAATCCTGCGTATGATACTCGGTGATCCGATTCCTGAATACGTCGCGGTGTGCAAATGCCGCTACCCGTGTCACACGTTCGCTTGATCATCATGTTCCTCTCCCCTCCATTACTCCACGTCTTCGTCGCCCGTGCAACATAGCATACTCGTGGTAATGCACTGATTCGGGCTGGCACGCGCCCATGGCAGACCTGGCAGGTTTTCGAAACCCGCCAGGTCTATTCTTATTCTCCGGTACTCAAGGCAGATTCAGAAAATGGCCATGGGCCTGCCGGGGCGGTACGTTGGGAGGGGGTGTTGGGCTTTCGTCCAACACGAGCCCCATCCAGGGTATGACGAGATTTCTCCCTGCGGTCGAAATGACAACGTTCCAGGCCGGTTGGCGGCAAAGAATCCGGCAACGAGGACAACAAGAGACCCGGGACATTTGTCCCAGGCAAGAATCGGTCATTCTGCCGATGCGCGCTCGGACGCAAGGGGCTATACTATTCCCGCATGATGCCGATCGGGTCGGAGGCCGCTGGCTGCAACACAATCCCAGCTCCTTCCGCTTTGCCCGACAAGTTGGCAGATGTAGGCCAATAGCGAACTTGACACAGGGAAGGAGGTGATTTCGATGCCACAGCAATCTGGTAAAGGTGGAAAGAGCAAACCCGCAAAGGGCGGCAAGAAACCGAAGAAGCAGACGCCTGCTGCACCCAAGCAGACCCCGGCAACGCCCAAGCCTGCGCCCAAGGCGCCTGCCAAGCCCAAGACACCTGGCAAGTCGAAATAGGTGTGATCCCGCACATATAAGGAGCCCTGCGAGGGGCTCCTTTTCGTTGTTATGGCCTCTGATCCGGTTCGGGTATGGGGCCCCTGGCGGCAGGGATGCGGACCCTGACCACGGCACCCTGCCCAGCCTGGCTCTCGATCTCAAGGGCGCCTCGTATCTGGGCGGCCCGCTCGCGCATCGAGCTCAACCCCATATGACCCGAATACTCGGCCTGAGGGTCAAACCCCACGCCATCATCGGCCAGCGCCAGCACAATCTCTCCCCCATCTACGCTGAGCCGGATCTCGACGCTCCGAGCCTGAGCGTGCCTGACCGTGTTGTTCAGCGCCTCCTGGGCGATGCGATAGAGGGCCTCCTTGGCCTCAAAGGGCAGGGCTGGCTCCTCGCAAGACGTGGTTCGTACCTGCAACCCGTGACGGGCGCGCAGAGCCGCCGCTTGCCGCGTCAGGGCAGCCACCAGCCCCTCTCGTTCCAGTGAATCGGGCCGCAACTCAAAGATGAGGGCGCGCATCTCGGCCAATCCTGCCTCAGCCAAAGAGAGGATGTACTCCAGCGGTTCAGCCAGGCTCGATTTCAGCTCCGGTGCGACGGTAGCGCGATCCAGCAGCGCGCCGGCGGTGCGCGCCCCCAGGCCGATGCCGTACAGCACCTGCGACACCGAGTCGTGCAGTTCGCGGGCCAGCCTCTGTCGCTCCTCCAGGGCGGCCAACCGGCGCGCGCGGCCGTACAGCCGGGCATTCTGGATGGCTGTGGCTGCCAGGTTGGCGATGGTCTGCGCCAGGGCAGCGTGATGCTGCATGTAGGCCCGCGGCTCGCTGTGTTGGAGGCTCAGCCAGCCTATCAGCCGCTCCCCGACCATGAGCGGGACGCCCAACCAGGTGCGCACGTAACGCATCTCCCTGTCCAAGTATTCACCGAATGCCTGCTGGAAGGCATGCGCCAGCCACGTCCCCTCCCGCACATCGCCAATCATCAGCGGCTCTCGCCGTTCCATCAATTCCCAGAGCTCGCCTGCCTGCTCGCGGCTGATTACCATCTGAGCCTGCACGTCGGGAGGAATGGGGCCGCGATGCGCAACGTTCCGCAGCCGATCCCCTTCCAGGATCAACACGCTCGCCCCGTCATAGTCCACGACCTGCTGGATCTGCTCCAGGACGAGCTGCAGGAGGAGTTGTAGATCCAGGGTAGAGGCAATGTTGGCCGACACGCCGAGGAGCATCGATAGCTCCCGGGTACGCTCCTCCACCCGCTGCTCCAGAGACTGGTAGGCCAGCACCTCTTCGGTGATGTCACGCACCACGACCAGGGCATGGTGCCGTCCCCCATAGATAGACACCGTAGCCAGCAACTCCACATTGAAGGGTGTGCCGTCCCGGCGTAGATGCCTGGCGCGACCCTGAAAGCCGCTGCCTGCCTTCACCGCCTCGACGAGCTGTTCATAGAGGGGGAGCGAGCCCGTGTGAATGACCTGACCCGCTTTGAGGGAGCGGAACTCCTCGACCGAGTAGCCGTGCATCCGAGCAGCAGCCGGGTTCGCGTCTACCAGGTTGCCGTCCAGATCCAGGACGAGTACTCCCACCGCAATAGACTCAAAGACGCTGCTGTACGGCGCCTCCCTTTCGGTCATGAGCGGCTCTGCTCCGACGAGTCCAACGACACCAGGCCGGTACGCACGGCGTGGAGGGCGGCCTGGGTGCGGC
>JBFFCR010000149.1:0-8622 GCA_041559855.1 Anaerolineae bacterium
CCGCGAAAAGGCTGGCATGACCGGCTGGGCGCAGGTCAATGGCCTGAGGGGCGATACCTCCATCGCCGAGAGAACAAAGTACGACCTCTGGTACATCGAGAATTGGTCGCTGTGGCTTGACTTCAAGATCATCCTCCGCACATTTTTCAGCGCATTGGGTGATCGTCACGCATACTAACCCTTACGCTGCAATCCCGCTCTCGTAGCGCACTCTTTGCCCGCGCCTCCTGGCACGCTCACGGAGGTTTCTTCGATGGATCCAGGGTCTCTCTGCTTGCATTCCATGGCTACCGAGTGCGCGGGCAGGGTGAGCACGGGCGCTACCAACACCTCCCCGGCATTTTGACAGTCTGGCTGGTTCATGGTATTATCCAAAGAGTGGGCCATTAGCACTCGCAATGGCAGAGTGCTAATGGGCCAGACGTTGGGACCAGATCGACCACGATCCGGTCCGGGACAGGAAAGACATGGACGATTTGACACCGCGCCAGCAGTTGATCCTGGGTCTTGTGATCCGGGAGTATGTTGCTATGGCGCAGCCGGTCGGCTCCAAGACGATACAGGGCTATGGCTTGGGTGTCAGTTCTGCTACGATCCGCAACGAGATGGGTGTCTTGGAGGAGCGTGGCTACTTGACCCAACCGCACACCTCGGCGGGCCGCGTGCCCACGGATCTGGGCTATCGCTATTTCGTCGAGCGCCTGATGCGCGAGTCGCACCTGCCATTGGACGAGCAGCGGACCATCCGCCACCAGTTTCACCAGGTGGGCGTGGATCTGGAGCAGTGGATGCGGTTAGCCGCATCGGTGCTTGCGCGGACCGCCCAGTCGGCCGCTGTGGTTACCAGTCTCAAGACGGATCACTGTCGCTTGAGGCATTTGCAGTTGATCTCTATACAGGATGCCCTGGCCATGCTGATCGTGGTGCTAGAGGGGGGCATTGTGCGGCAACAGATGCTCTCCATGGACGAGGCAGTCCACCAGGATACGCTTAACCAGATGGCCAACAGGCTGAACGACCTCTGTGTTGGTGGTTCCAGGCTGCGCGTCCAGAACTGCTACCGCCAGGTGGGTGCGCTCGAGCAGCAGATCCTTGAAGTTGTGGCCGACATCATGAAGGGCGTCGATGAGCAAGCCGGGCTGCATCTCTATCGCGACGGATTGCTCAACATCCTGCACCAGCCCGAGTTCATGGTCCCCGAGAGCGCGCGGAACGTAGTCCATCTCCTGGAGGATCGCACGCTCTTGGAGGACTTGCTGACCGAGATGCTGGAGGTTGGCGGTGTACAGGTAGTCATTGGTGGAGAGGGCCGTTGGAACGAGCTGCGCGAATGTAGCCTCGTGGTGTCGCCGTATGGCGTCAGCGGCGAGGCCACAGGCGCGCTCGGCGTGATGGGGCCCATGCGCATGCCCTACAGCCGGGCCATCTCCACCGTTCGCTACGTGGCTGGCCTGTTGAGCGACCTCTTCCGCGACCTGTATGGCGGCGAAGATCACGCAGCGTCGGAGGAATGGAGACGTGACTGAGGAACGCGAAATGAAAATGGATTCGGAGGAACTGGCCCAGGATGTAGAACCGGCGGAGGAGCTCGGGGCCGAATCCCAGACGGAGCCGGTCGTTGGGCAGGAGGGCGATGTGGCGGAGGAAGAGCAAGCCACGGATGAGCTTGAGGCTCTCCGCAAGGAGCTAGAAGAAGCTCGCGCCAAGGAAGCCGAATACCTGGACGGGTGGCAGCGGGCCCGGGCCGAGCTAGCCAATGCTCGCAAGCGATTCCAGAAGGAGCAGCAGCAGTCGTACAGCAACGCCAAAGCGGACGTGCTGGTCCGTCTGTTGCCCATCATTGATGATTTCGAGCGCGCATTCGAGACGTTGCCTGAGGACCTGCAGGACCACCGTTGGGTGGAGGGCATCAAGCTCGTACTGTGCAAGGCTCAGGGGCTGCTGGAGCAAGAAGGGGTGACGCCCATCGATGCGGCTGGTCAGGAATTCGACCCCTTCCTGCACCAGGCGGTGACGCACGAACCCTGCGTTGACGTGCCGGAGGGGCATGTCATCGGCCAGATGCAGCGCGGCTATCGCTTGGGAGATCGCGTGTTGAGGCCCTGCATGGCTCGTGTTTCGGCTGGGCCACTTCCCGAGCCTGAAGAAGGTGCAAGTGCAGAGGAGCAATCATCTGACGCGGCAGAAGCCGCGAGTGCAGAGCAATCATAGGGCATTCAGAGAGTAGCAAGGAGGCAGTACAATGGCAAAGATCATCGGCATAGACTTGGGAACGACCAATTCTGTATGCGCTGTCATGGAAGGCGGCGAACCCACCATCATCTCCAGCGCGGAGGGTGGCCGGCTCTTTCCCTCCGTAGTGGCAGTCAACCCCAAGACCAATGAGCGCATGGTTGGGCAGGTGGCCCGCCGTCAAGCCATCACCAATCCCGACAACACCATCTTTTCTATCAAGCGGTTGATGGGCCGCAAGTACAGCGACGCCGAAGTGACCAAGGCGCGCCGCATCCTGCCCTACAAGATCACAGAGCAGTCCAACGGCGATGCCTGGGTCGAGATGGGAGGCAAGTCCTACTCGCCCCCCGAGATCTCGGCCATGATCCTGCAAAAGATCAAACAGGATGCCGAGGCCTATCTGGGCGAACCGGTCGTCGAAGCTGTCATCACGGTGCCGGCCTACTTTAATGATAGCCAGCGCCAGGCGACAAAGGATGCCGGCAAGATCGCAGGGTTGAACGTACTGCGTATCATCAACGAGCCCACAGCATCCTCTCTGGCATACGGCCTGGGCAAGGGGATCGACCAAAAGATCGCCGTGTACGACCTGGGCGGCGGCACCTTTGACATCAGCATCCTTGACGTGGGTGATGAGGTGTTCGAGGTGTTGTCCACCAACGGCGACACGTTTTTGGGCGGCGATGACTTTGACCAGCGCATCATCAACTGGGTCGCCGACGAGTTCCGCAAGGAACAGGGCATCGACCTGCGCGAGGACCGCATGGCGCTGCAGCGACTCAAAGAGGCTTCCGAGAAGGCCAAGATCGAGCTTTCGACCACCATGCAATCAGAGATCAACCTGCCCTTCATCACCGCCGACGCCAGCGGACCCAAGCACCTGCAGATAACCTTGACCCGGGCCAAGCTGGAACAACTGGTGGACGATCTCATTCAAAAGTCCCTCGGCCCCTGCGAGCTGGCACTGAAGGATGCCAAGGTAACCCAGGCCGAGATCGGTGAGGTTATCTTGGTCGGCGGCATGACCCGCATGCCTGCTATCCAGGAAGCTGTGCGCAAGTTCTTTGGCAGGGAGCCGCACAAGGGCGTCAACCCCGATGAGGTCGTGGCCCTGGGGGCGGCCATTCAGGCCGGCGTGTTGAGCGGCGAGGTAAAGGACGTCCTCCTCTTGGACGTCACGCCCCTGACCCTTAGCATCGAGACCCTGGGTGGGGTGGCGACGGCCCTCATCGAGCGCAATACCACCATCCCCACC
The DNA here is from genome assembly GCA_041559855.1 of Anaerolineae bacterium. GTDB lineage: Bacteria > Chloroflexota > Anaerolineae > JAAYZQ01 > JAAYZQ01 > JBFFCR01. Next base: position 3,491 of record JBFFCR010000149.1, read on the forward strand.
AAGAAGAGCCAGATCTTTTCAACCGCCGCTGACGGTCAGAATCAGGTCGAGATCCACGTCTTGCAGGGCGAGCGTCCCATGGCGGCCGACAACAAGACTCTGGGCCGCTTTATCCTGGACGGCATTCCGCCTGCACCGCGTGGCATTCCCCAGATCGAGGTGACCTTTGACATCGACGCCGACGGCATCCTGCATGTCTCGGCGCAGGACAAGGCGACGGGACGGGCCCAATCGATCACCATCACGGCCTCCAGCGGGCTCTCCAAGGACGAGGTCGAACGGATGGTCCAGGACGCCGAGCGCCATAGCCAGGAGGACAAGGATCGGAAGGATGAGGTCGAGACCCGGAACAGTGCCGATTCCCTTATCTACCAGGCTGAGAAGCTGCTGCGCGAGCAGGGCGACAAGGTGCCTGGGGACATCAAGGGAGAGGTGGAGGGCAAGATAGCCGCCTGCCGCTCTGCCTTGCAGGGCCAGGACATGACCCAACTTCGCCGGACAGTGCAAGAGCTTTCCGAATCACTGCAAAAGGTAGGCGCTGCCATGTACGAGCAACCGGGCTCGCCCCCGCCGGGGGAAGAGGGAGAACAGCAGCCTCCGGACGAGGAGGACATCGTCGAAGGCGAGTTCAGCGAAGCGTAAAAATGATCTCGTGCTCGAGGCCCGGCACCGATCGGGTTGAGTAACCGGCGGTTGCCGGGCCCTGAGCAGAAGGCAGCACAGGCATGAGCGCCAAACGCGACTACTATGAAGTACTCAGTGTGAATCGAGGCTCTTCCCAGGACGAGATCAAACGGGCCTACCGAAGGCTAGCCCGGCAGTATCACCCTGACGTCAATAAGAACTCGGACGCCGAAGCCAGGTTCAAAGAGATCAACGAGGCCTACGAGGTCTTGTCCGATGCTGAAAGGCGAGCCAATTACGACGCTTACGGTCATGCGGGTCCTCGGGCTGGCTTTGGCGGTGCAGGGGGCTTTGGCTTTGAGGACATATTCGAGACCTTTTTCGGGGGGATGCGCTCTGGCGCGGCGCGCCGGGGGCCGGCTCGTGGGGCGGACCTGCGCTACGATCTCACCATAGAGTTCGAAGAGGCGGTCTTTGGCTGCGACAGAGAGATTGTGGTGGCGCGTCACGAGACCTGTCCCCAATGCCAGGGCAGTGGCGCCGAACCGGGCACCCAGCCGATCCGCTGTCCCCAGTGCAACGGCACCGGCGAGGTTCGCCGGCAGCAGCAGACCTTCCTCGGATCCTTTGTACAGGTCACGACCTGCCCGCGCTGTGAGGGAGAGCGCGAAATTGTGACCACGCCCTGCACCGAGTGCAGGGGGCGCAAGGTGATCCAGGTGGAGCGAACCATCTCGGTCAAGATCCCGGCTGGCGTGGATGACGGCACTCGCATCCGGCTGGCGGGCGAAGGTGAACCAGGTGTGAGAGGCGGACCGCCCGGCAATCTGTATGTCGTGCTGCGTGTCAAACCGCACAGCCATTTCCGCCGGCGGGATACCGACATCTTGCTGCAACTCGAGATCAACGTTGCCCAGGCTGCCCTGGGAGATCTGCTCACGGTGCCCACCCTCGATGGCGACGAGGAGCTTGCCATCCCTGCCGGTACCCAGACCGGCAAAGTCTTCAAGTTACGGGGCAAGGGGGTCCCGCATCTTCGGCGGAATAGTCGCGGCGATCAATTGGTGATGGTTCACGTCCTTACCCCCACCAGGCTATCAGATTACCAGAAGGATCTGCTCACCGAGCTCAGCAAGACCCTGGGCAAAGAAGTGGTTCACCAGCCGGAGAAGGGTCTGTTGGACAGAGTCAAGGAGGCCATCGGCCTGGACTAGGCTAAGGCCGATGCACGGGGGAAGAATTGGATTGGCTCGAGATCAGCGTCACCACCGACGGCGAAGCGGCCGAGGCCGTGGTCGAGTTGTTCAACCGCTACGGTCACGGACAGGCCGTTGTCGAAATCCCGCAGGATCGGTTCGAGTACGAGCTGGACGCTGGCAGCCAGTCGACCCCTGTGATTGTCAAGACCTACCTGCGCGCTGATGCCTCAGCCCCCACGAGCAAGCGCCGTGTTGAGGAAGGCCTTTGGCATCTTGGGCAGGTCTATCCCATTCCAGAGCCGGTCATCCGCACGCTGGCAGAGAAGGACTGGACCGAAGCGTGGAAGCAGCACTACCAACTCCAGCGTGTGGGCCGGCGAACGGTGATCGTGCCTGCCTGGGAAGAGTACGCTCCGGGGCCCGGCGAGATTGCCATTCGCCTGGAGCCCGGCATGGCCTTTGGCACGGGGTTGCACCCTACGACCCGTCTCTGTCTGCGGGCGCTGGAGGACCACTGCGCGCCGGGCACCGTTCTGCTCGATGTCGGCACCGGTTCCGGCGTGCTTGCCATTGCCGCTGCCAAGCTCGGCGCCCGTTCTGTGCTGGCCCTGGATGCTGATGGATCGGCCATCCCCATCGCTCGTGAGAACGTGACCATGAACGGCGTGGAAGGGCAGGTCACCGTGCGGCACGGGACGCTTCCCGGCGGCGATGATGTGCCGGTCCATTTCCTCGCTGGTGATGGCCTTGAACTACTGGACAATGGCCATTTCGACCTGGTTGTGATCAACATACTGGCCCACGTGATCGTCAGCCTGACCCCGGCGCTTTCGGCCAGGCTGGCGCCCGGTGGCACCGTGATCGCTGCCGGGCTGATCGATACCCAGGAATCCCTCGTTACCGAATCCTTCCAGGCTGCGGGCCTCCACGTGGTGGAACGTGCTCAGGAAAAGGATTGGGTTTCGCTGGTCGCGCAAAGGAAGTGAGCCTGATGCATCGATTCTTCATACCGCCCTCCTGGGTGCAGGGAAACGAGGTCACCATTACCGGACCCCAAGCCCGTCAGATGGCCCGTGTACTGCGGATGCGACCCGGGGACAGGGTGATCGTGCTCGACAACTCTGGATGGGAGCTCGAAGTCCAGCTGTCGTCGGTGGACCAGCCCCTGGTCAAGGGTGATGTCTTGCACCGGCGCCTGGCAGGCCGCGAGCCGCGGACCAAGGTCAGCCTCTACCAGGGCGTCCTGCGGAGCAACCGCTTTGAATTCGTACTGCAAAAGGGTACAGAGCTGGGCGTGGTTCAGTTCGTGCCGGTTATCACCGACCGCTGTGTGGTGTCCGATCTGGACGCTGTTGAGAAGAAGCGAGGGCGTTGGGACTGGATCATCCAGGAAGCCGCAGAGCAGTGCCGCCGCGGGCGCAAGCCGGCGCTACGCTCTGCCATCCTCTTTGCCCAGGCCTGTGAGGAGGCCCGGAAGGCGGGCGGGCTCTCGCTGATCCTCTGGGAGGAAGAAAAGCGGCTGAGCATGCGGACTCTGCTCCGGCAAGCTCCTCCCGGACGAGAGCAGTCCTGGCCGCCCTTTACGATCAACCTCTTTATCGGACCTGAGGGTGGCTTCACAGCTGAAGAGATCTCGATCGCGCGGCGCTATGGACTGGTGCCCGTGACCGTTGGCCCGCGCACCCTCCGCGCCGAGACGGCTGCTGTCGTCGCTTCAGCCGTCATCCTCTACGAGCTGGGCGACATGGCCTAGCGGGCTTGCCCGATCCCGCTATAGCACACGATGGCTTCAGCGATCTGCGTGGCCAATCTCATGCGGAATGCCCACCTGGCAGGGTCGGCGCTCATCCCGGCCTCCCACGCATCGTAGCTGCCTGCGGCTTCTATCTCCGCCGCGAAGCGGTCGGCGGTCTCGAACTCTAGTCCCTCGCAGGCGCGATAGCCCACCGCGAAACCATTCTGCCTCAGCAGGAGAAGCGGCCACTCGGCATCGATCCCGACTGTAGACTCCTCCGACAATTCGAGCAGCTTCTCCGCGCCCCGCCTCGAGAACCCTCGCGAGCCCGCGCCAACGTCCCACGGCAGACCGGTCGCCAGGAAAAAGATCTTGTTGAACAATGGCTCGGTCTCGGACTGATACGGTGGGTGGGTCGCCCATGCGCGCTCGGTGCGGCCCAAGACCAGCAGATCATACCGGGTGATCTCGTCGAGGACAGCATCGAGCTCGCGGGGATAGTGTGCTGACCAGTGCAGCGCCCGGTCAAAGTCACACATCTGAAGGTGGGGTGTGCCTGCCCCCAGACCCACACGCAGGGCCCGGCGCCGCACGTGGCCTATCCCATCGATTCCGAGCGTGGGTTTGTCGTCCACACGTACCGACGCCCCGTTGAGACGCAAGAGATCAAGGATGGTGGGGTGGGTGTTGCTCGTGCAATAGGCGGTTAGCGCGGCGTAGCGGCGCGCCAGCTCAGGAAGCTGGGCCTCTGCCAGCGATGCCAGCCTCTCGTCAGGCTGGTGGACTGTCACTATCAGGGTGACCTCTGATCTGGTTGTCATGGCCTTGTCTTTCTCCACTCGTCCAGCAGCATGCCTGTCAAGACCTCGTGTAGGTGGCCGGGGCAGTCCTGGCGCCTCGCACCTACTGGTCGGTATAGAAGGCCAGGTGCGTGCTGGTAGGGTTCTCGATACCGCACACGAGACGCATGCGGGAATCGTGTTGCTTTTCCATGATCCCTTCTCCCTTGTGCTGCTACATCATAGCATGGACGCAGGGTCTTTGGCAAACCCCTCCGCTCGCAACTCGGTCGGGACCTTGAACAGAATGGTGTGTGGTTGATACTATTTACATGATATTAACTTGACAAAGCGTCCGGCTGGGTATATACTCAGACCGACTTGAACTGGCGTGGGACCTTTTGGCGTTCAGGCGCCTGGGGAATTCCTGTATTCGCCGGCGAATGCTTTGGTAGTGTGGATCTGCACTCGTACTGCGGGGAGGTCTTGACGCAAGTCACTATGAGGAGGTTCCTATGAGCCCGAAGGAAAAGTCCGCCAAGAGCGCCCCCGCGACGAAAAGGTCCGAGGGATTTACGGACGAGGAACGAGCCGCCATGAAGGAGCGCGCCAAAGAGCTGAAGGCGGAAGCGCGCGCAAAGAAAGACAGGGCGGAGGAGGAAAGCGCCGTGCTGGCAAGGATCGCCGAGATGGAGGAACCGGATCGCGCCATGGCCGAGCGGCTCCATGCGATCATCAAAGCCAGCGCGCCAGCCCTCTCGCCGAAAACCTGGTACGGGATGCCTGCCTATGCCA
>JBFFCR010000150.1:0-8593 GCA_041559855.1 Anaerolineae bacterium
GATCGGCATTCGGCTGCCTGTCCATTGGTGGCTTCCCGCGGGCCAAAGCTCTCGCGGATTCTTGGCCGTGTGCATGCACCGTGCGAAGCCATCCGACATCTTGTTTGGCCGAGACTCGTACTGAGTGACGCAAATGGTCCCGGTGGATGAGAGCATTCGGGGTGGCAACCCGTGTACAACGGTGCCTATTGGTCCTGCCCTCTCTCGTACTGAATGACACCAAGTCCGGGCCAAGGCACGAGATCACCCAAGCGACTCCGGGGACTCTCGTTGATGAGTATCTCAGTATCGAGCAGGTCCTGGAGTCGACCCGGATCAAAGTACGTGACACGCCACACCGGAGTTTTTTCACGCATCTCGACGTAGTTGCTCGCGCCTTCAGTCGGAAGATCGACATCCACCTCAACCACAATGCCATCTGAGCCATAGAGCAGGGTCACTTCAACCCATTCGCGGGTCCCTGCCTTCTCGGTGTGCATCCACATCAATTCCGGCTCCCCGAACCTTGCGAAGGCGTCAGCGATAGTCAGGGAGCCATGGGTGAGAATGGAAATGGACGTGCAAATGTCATCGTCAAAATAGGCGTAGCCGTAGGCGTCAGGGGCCGGCCGGCCGAACGACCACTGGAGGTAGAAGAGTTCGTCCCTGTGCGGGTAGCCACGCATCCGCTCGCTAATAGAACCCACCCAGGGCAGATCCATCAGGATGCTCAGAACGCGCACCGAGGTCATCTCGCCTGGCTGGATGCCGTACCAACATGGAGGATCGCAAGGATTTGTCAGCACGGTCGACGGCTCACGAGTGAGATGAAGCCAGATAGTCACAAAGCCGACTGCTACCGCGAGAAACAGCAGAATACCGCCATAGACCAAGACGAGACGCTTCATCTCAGTGCCCTCCAGTGTTCACTGCCCAGACCGGCTGCCTTCTGCTCGGAGGTGCATCCCCGCTGCCTGCTCTACGATTTCCAGGATCCGCTGAGTGCGGTCCATGGCTCGGCCCTCTACGCCCCCGTTACAATATCTCGGTAGTTGTAGGCATCTTACGATAGATTATAGCACGGGGGCACCAGTCTATCAAGTGTAGATCCGTACTGGATTACGTCTGCTGCAAAGTCGGTCATCGCAGCCAAAGCGAAGCGATCTCCCGCTCACAAATGGGGATCGCGACGCCACGAGTGGAGCCTGCGCAAAAGGCACGACTCGCGATGACAGGTCTCAGTTGACTGAGCTTTGCGACAGCCTGCGAGCGGCGGGTGCCAGGCTTGTCATCGCCCGCATGATGCGGTAGAATACAGGTGACGGTTGCAGTCTCTGCTCGACGCGACGATGTACATGGTGCACGGGAGGTAGGCATGCCCTCGACTCACATCCTGTTGGTAGACGACGACGCGCTGTTGCGCCGCAGTCTGGTCCTGAACTTGGAGGAGGCGGGCTACCGGGCCAGCGCTTCAGCCAGTGCCGAGGAGGCCCTGACCCTGGCGTCGCAGGATCGCCCCGACCTGGTGCTGCTCGACATCGGGCTGCCCGGCATGGACGGCCTCGACGCCCTGCGCCACTTTCAATCGCGATTAGGGGTACCGGTCATCTTTCTCACAGCCCGGCGGCGGGAGTTGGATGAGGTGCTTGGGCTGCAACTGGGGGCTGATGACTATATCACCAAGCCCTTTGACAAAGACGTGCTCCTTGCTCGCATCAAGACCGTCTTGCGACGGTTTTCACAGAGCGAGCTGCCCGTCGCGGCTGGGGCTGGAAAGGGGCCGCTGGTGGTTGGCGACATCGCCATCGACACCGCCGCGCACAGCGTCACTGTCGCAGGCCAGCCTTTGGATTTGACCCCCCTGGAGTTCGAGCTCTTGCACGTCCTGGCAGAAAACGCCGGCAACGTCCTCTCCGTCGACGATCTCTTGGACCACGTGTGGGGCGAGGAATACGTGGGACAGCCCCAGGTCGTCTATGTACACATCCATTGGCTGCGGGAAAGGGTGGAGAAGGATCCTCAGAACCCGCAGCGCATCGTTACCGTCCGGGGCGTGGGCTACAAACTGGAGCCTATGGAGGGTTGATGCTGCGAACCCTGCGCGGTCGCTTTGTCCTCAGCCACGTGCTGCCGCTGGCCATCATCGTCCCGGTGATGGGCATTGCCCTCATCTACATACTGGAGACCCAGGTGTTGTTGGGTATCCTCTCCCGCGAATTGGAGGGCCAGGCCCTGTTGGCGGCTAAAATCGCCGCAGGCCGGCCCGGCATCTGGCACGATCTGGGGCAGGCCCAGGCGTTCGCGGATGAAGTGGGGCAGGATCTGGCCACACGGGTCATGCTCCTGGATCCCGAGGCCGAGCTGATTGCTTCCAGCGATCCCGCCGATGCCGGGCGCCTGGGCCAACTCCTCCAACCTGAGGGCTGGGTGAAAGTGGAATCCGGGGAGACCAGTGTGCGCACGCTTTACAGCCGGCAGATGCAGCAAGAGATCGTCGATGTGCTGGTGCCAGTCTTGGATGACGATCGCCAGGTGGTTGGCGTTGTGCGCCTGAGTCACCAGGGGGCCAATGTCTACGATCAGTTCCTGCGCCAGCGATTTCTCGTCGGTGGAATCCTGGTGGCGGGTTTGTTGCTGGGCACAGGGGCTGGCCTGGTGCTGGCCCTGAATCTGGAACGGCCCCTGCGAGAGGTAACCCAGGCGGTCGACCAGATGGCCAGCGGCGGGCAGTTGGCGCCGCTGCCCGAAAGAGGCCCGCTGGAGATCCGGCGCCTGCTGCATTCGGTGAACATCTTTGTCGAACGACTTCAGTCTCTCGAGCAGGCCCGCCGGCAGTTGCTGGCCAACCTGGTGCACGAGTTGGGACGGCCCCTGGGGGCTTTTCGCTCGGCTACGCAGGCTCTCCTCGGACGCTCTGGAGAGGACACCGCTCTGCGCAAAGAGTTGCTGGTGGGCATGGACGAAGAGGTGGATCGACTAGCACGCCTGCTGGATGATCTGTCCGGCCTTCATGATCAGGTGCTGGGCACGCTGGAACTGCATAGGCGGCCCGTTTCTCTGGGCGAGTGGCTGGCCCACATGCTGCCCCCCTGGCGAGAGGCCGCTCAGGCCAAAGGGCTAAAGTGGAAAGCCTCCCTCCCTCCGTCGCTGCCGACGGTCGATGTCGACTCGGATCGACTGGCCCAGGTTCTGGGCAACCTGCTCAGCAACGCCATCAAGTACACGCCGCCCAAAGGCACTGTGACGCTCAGCGCGGGCGTCGAGAAGGAGCAAGCCTGGATCCGGGTGAGCGATACCGGCCCGGGCATCTCCCCAGAGGAGCAGGAACGGATCTTTGCCCCGTTCTATCGCAGCCAGCCAGGCCGTCGCTTTCCACAGGGCATGGGATTGGGTCTGAGTATTGCCCATGCTCTTGTCGCTGCGCACGGCGGCACGCTGGAGCTGGAGAGCTCGCCTGGTTTGGGAAGTCACTTCACCGTGTGTCTCCCCCTCCATAGCCAGGAGCCATAGCCTGACGCCGCTCCTGCCGCACGCTATGCCTCGCGTTCCTCCCCAAGTCACGCAAAACTTAAGACGAACTTAAAGTGAACCTCAATCTCGCTTAAAGACATGCCCCAGTAGCGTGTGCTATACTGCGCGTGAGAGTCCAGGCTGCACCGGGACATGCCTGGTGCTGTGTATGGGGAGGGATCTCATGCGATGGTTGATCCTGTGTCGAGAAATAGCTGCGCACCATTGTTCAATGGTGGCGAATAGGTGAACGAGCTGGCGCAAGGTCCTTGCACTCGGTCGCGATGTAGATGCGGCGGTTCGGGGAGAGGGTCATGAAGATTTTTGGCGTGATGCCGCTCGTGATCAGCATCTTGATAGGTTTTCTATTGGGTCTGGTGACGTTGGGGCTCCTCCGGCTTCGCCACAGTCCAACCGAGGGCAGCCTGCCAGAGTCTGGTGATGGCTTGCTGATCGGGCTGTTGGCTCTGGCAGCCTTTGCCATGGGTATATTCTTGACGTATGTCCTCTTTGGCTTGCTGCTTTGAGGCCAGAGCGAGCCGGGCCGGATCTCCGGACCCTGGTCCGACATGGAGAGGTGAAGAAAATGACTCACGTTCACACGCATCAGAAGCACGGCTGGATCGGGCGCTTTGCGCGCTGGTTGTTCGGCTCGCCGTTTCGGTCACTGCCGCCGGTCTTTGGCGATCAGACACCCCCGGACCTGAAGGTCTTTGAGGCGGAGGTCGAGGAAGCCCGGCATGAGGTGCAGGAACTGCCTGGGCGCCCTGCCGTTCATGGGGGGCGCAGCAAGCCGGCTCGACGGAAGTAGAACCGAGGATTCGCGGTCCGCAATCTTGCCGGCTCGAATTAGTACGAAAATTGAAGAAAACGTATGAATGAGGTGTACAATGAATAGGAAGAATGCACATCTATGGCTCGTAGCGGTACTTCTGGTGTCGGTCCTGGCCCTTTCAGGATGTAGCGTGCCACAGGTCTCAGAGGTGGCAGCAGCGCAGTCGCCCACAGAGACGGCGGCAACGCCGGTCGTGGCGCAGTCGCCTGCTTCGGCAGATGCCGTGGCGGCGCTGGAAGGAACCCTCGAACAGGTCTACGCCCAGGTTAACCCCTCGGTGGTCAGCATTAGGGTCGTGCTGACGTCCACAGTCTCGAGCTCGGTTCAGATCCCTGGCTTTCCTTCCATCCCTCAATCAAGCCAGCCTCAAGAGGCACAGGGGTCGGGCTTTGTGTGGGACACTCAAGGTCACATCGTCACGAATAACCACGTGGTGGAAGGCGCCAACCAGATATCGGTCACCTTTTCCGATGGCACGATTGTGCCGGCCGAGGTGACGGGCACCGATGGCGACAGCGATCTGGCGGTGATCAAGGTGGATGTCCCAGCCGATGAGCTGAAACCGGTCCAGCTGGCAGACTCGACACAGGTCAAGGTCGGCGAGCTGGTCGTCGCCATCGGCAACCCATTTGCGTTGCAGAACACAATGACCATGGGCATCGTCAGTGCGCTCGGACGTACCCTCCCGACCGAAGCCGACGCGACGGGCGGACTGTCTTACAGCATCCCCGACATCATCCAGACTGACGCGCCGATCAACCCCGGCAACTCGGGCGGCGTGCTGGTCGACGATACAGGGCGCGTCGTCGGCGTGACGGCGGCCATTGAATCGGCGGTGCAGTCGAGTGCGGGCATCGGCTTTGTGATCCCCTCTCAGATCGTCCAGAAGGTGGTCCCGGCGTTGATCGAGACCGGTCACTATGACCAGCCCTGGATCGGCATCAGTGGTACCTCTTTGGTTCCAGATCTGGCGACGGCGATGGGGCTGCAATCCGACCAGCGCGGCATCCTCGTGGTCGATGTGACTGCCGGCAGCCCGGCCGACAAGGCTGGCCTGCAAGGTAGCGCTCAGCAGGTGACCATCAACGGTCAGACGGCCTTTGTAGGCGGCGACGTCATCATCGGGGTGGACGGGGAGCCGCTCAAGAACTTTGAGGACTTGGTCGCCTATCTGGCTGACAGCACTGAGGTTGGTCAGACGATCACGCTGAGCGTGCTGCGCGATGGGAAGGAGACGCAGATAGACCTCACGCTGGCAGCGCGACCTAGCTCCACGTCTTCAAGCGCACAGGCAGAGAGTCCAAGCACAGGCGGAGCCTATCTGGGCATCGTGGGCGTGACGATCACCTCACAGATTGCGCAGGCGATGGACCTGCCCACGAGCCTGCAGGGTGTATTGGTCGAGCAGGTGCAGCCGGGGACTGCAGCCGATGAGGCTGGCTTGCAGGGCGGCTCTCAGGAGGAGACGATCAATGGCCAGCAGGTGACCCTTGGTGGCGATGTGATCATGGGCATCGATGGCGTACCGATAGCCAGTTTCGATGAACTGAGTGCGTTCTTGCAGCAATCCGAGTCAGGTCAAGTGATCGCGCTCGAGTTGGTGCGCGATGGCAGCCTGCTCCAAGTCGAGGTGACGCTCGGCGAACGGTCGGCGTCATCAGGGTAGAAGGTGGGATGTGACTGGTGCATCCACCAACCAGCGTCCGGGACGCTGTGAGGAGCAGGTCCTCCCGGGAGTCATTGACCTGCTTCTCGATGAAAGGAGATGTGCCGTGACGGCTCAGAGGGTGCGGACCACCAGATTGCGTGCACCACGGGTGCAGGCAGTCCCCACTTGGGTTGCAGAGGGTTTCTGCCATGTTGGAAAAAGAGCCAACTGAAGATGGCTGGGTGCGGGTCACCTTTCGTGTCTCCCACTACGTCTGGGCTGATTGCATCGCGCTAGTGGGTGAGTTCAATGGTTGGGATGCACAGAGTCATCTCCTGCATCAGACTCGTGGCGACGGAGAGTGGCATATCTCTATAGTCCTGCAGGCAAACCGGAGGTATCGCTTCCGCTACCTGGTGGATGGCAGGGAGTGGATGGACGACGATCACGCCGACGGCTACGAACCCAATCCCTTCGGAGGTTTCGATTCCGTGGTCAGCACCTGACGATGGAGGCAGGCACGCCACCTGCATTACTTGTCCACTCTGGCGCCCCATCCCAGCGCCTCCCATGCTGGCAAAAGCCCCACGTTGGCCGCAGTTCGTCTCTGCCCAATTCAGTACTGAGCATACGCCCAAGGAGCTAGACGATGACACCTGCACGATTTCGCCACGTAGCGATCTGGATCGACGCCTGCCGCGCCATCCTACTGGCGTCTGAAGACGAACCAGCCGATGGCTGCTGGCAACACCGCGTGGATGCCCAGGAGTGCCAGATCGCGCAGCAATATTATGATGCAGTGCTCACCCACCTTGGGCCAGAGGACGAGATCTTGATCCTGGGTCCGGGGCAGGCCAAACAGGAACTATGCCAGGGGATCGAGCAGCATGGGGGCATGAAGGGCCGGGTGGTGGGGCTCTATGACGCCTCAACGCTGGCCGACACAGAGGTGATCTTTCCAACGGGCGAGCGCTGGTCTTCAGAGGGACTTCCAGCCGCTGCGATCACGCCTAAAGGCAAACTTAAGGCAGGCTTTAGAGGCACGTAAAGACAGGAGCACCAGACTGTGCTATCATGTTGCTAGATAATACAAGGTATTCGGGAGGAGCAAAATCATGACGAAACGAATGGTAACTGCAGACGACGTGATGCCGGGAGCCGACACCATTGCCTCGCTGGTTGATCTGTTGGCCAGCACCGAGGGTGTGGAGCGACATGCAGCTCGCGAGCAGCTGGAGGAGATCGGCAGTTCGGCAGTGCCCAAGCTGGTGATAGCGCTGCGGTCACCGAGCGAACGCACGCGTTGGGAAGCAGCCAAAGCCCTGGTCAAAATCGCCGATCCGAGTGCTGCGCCGACTTTGGTGAGCGCTCTATGCGATCAGAAGGCCGCGGTGCGGTGGTTGGCAAGCGAAGCCCTGATCCAACTGGGTCGCGACGCGCTGGCTCCGCTGCTGCGCGGGTTGGAAGGAAGTTCAGACTCGATCTGGTTTCGGGACGGCGCTCATCATGTGCTTCGCAGTCTGATCCGGGACGGCGTGGCCGACGAGGCCATTCCGGTCCTGGAAGCGCTCGAGGACATCGAGCCATCTGTCGAAGCGCCAATCGCCGCCTATCATGTGCTCGAGGATCTTCGCAAGAAAGGGGCCGCGGAAACTTGGTCCCTGCAGATCGAGGAGATACGCTGCTGACGCAAGGGGCGATTCCAAGAGGTGCAAGGACCTTGGCAAGAGCGTTGGAAGGGTGAACGATCCTGAATGCGAATGTGAAAGTGCGAGGTAAACAGATCATGGATATTCCCACAGATGTTAGAGTGTATTGCACGGATGGATATTGTGGCCGATCGACCCGGGTGGTCCTCAAGCCCAAGACCGAGGAAATCACACATCTGGTTGTGAAGGAGAAGGATCCGCCGCACGAAGAGCTCCTGATACCCGTCTCAGTTGTGACGGTGACGACTCCTGATTCGATCAACCTCTCCCTTACCCGAGGAGAACTGGATCAGCAGCAACCGTTCCTCGAGACAGAGTACGTAAAGTTGGACATCCCGCGGTATGCAGGGGGCATGTACTCTATGGCAGGCGAGGTCTATCGAGAGTCGGAGGTCATACCTGTGAAACGCGAGTCGACCCCCGAAGGCGAGCTTGCTTTGCGCCGCGGCGCGCGGGTGGAAGCCACCGATGGGCACGTAGGCCGCGTGGATGAGTTGCTCATGGACTCTCAGAATGACCACATATCCCACCTCATTCTGCGAGAGGGGCACCTCTGGGGTCAAAGAGAGGTGAGTATTCCCGTCTCTGAGATAAAGCGCATCGACAAGGACACCGTCTACCTTAACATAGACAAGCGCGGAATCGAGGCGCTACCTGCCGCGCCGGTGCACCGGAAGGCCCACTGACCCCAGTGCTCGGCCTTGGGCCGGGTAGCAATCCATGGTGATGCGTCTCCTCCCCCGGCTCGCGGCCTGCTCACCAGACCGCGAGCCGGATTAAGGGTTGGGCCGGTTATGCACGCGCCGCATGTGCGCTGCACCGTCAGGACTTGTGGCGAATGGTAGGAGAAGGAAAGCCAATGGCGGGAACCGGGATAAGCCGGGTCCACAGATCAAAGGCGGAAGCCAGCGA
>JBFFCR010000151.1:0-8541 GCA_041559855.1 Anaerolineae bacterium
GCCTGGATGTGCAAGGCTAGTCGACGGTCAGCGTCTTGCTCAGGTTTCGGGGAAAGTCCGGGTCGATATCCCGGCCGACGCTCATATAGTAGGCAATGAGTTGGGCCGGCACGGTCGCCAGGATCGGCCACAGGTAGCGGTCAACTCTGGGAACGACGAGATAGTCGTGGACGTTGGAGCGAAGCGCCGGGTGCTCGGCAGCGATGGCAATGGACCTGCCGCCCCGCACTGTGGCCTCGTTGACGTGATTGATCATCATCATCTCATCGCCCGGCGCGACGATAAAGACTACAGGGTAGCCATCGTGCACTGCCGAGAGGGGCCCGTGCTTGAACTCGCTGGAAAAGATGCCCTCACAATGGGCGTAGGTAATCTCTTTGAGCTTGAGCGCCCCCTCCAGAGCGATGGGGTGCGTGAGGCCATAGCCAAGGTAATAGAGATCATCCCATCCCTGCAAGTAGGCAGTCACGGCCTTGACCGCTTCCTCTGTAGCCTCTGTGATGAGCGCCAACAGCCCGGGCAGAGCATCCAGCTCGGCCGTGTCACGCCCGGCCAGACGGTAGGCCAGGTAGAGGAACAACACGGCCTGATTGACAAAGGTCTTGGTCGCCGGGACGCTGATCTCGTAGCCGCAAGCAAGGGGCAGATAGACGTCACTGTCGTTCATCAGCGTCGAGCCCAGCACATTGAGCACGCCAAGCACGCGCCCGCCGCGCTGGCGCATCACCTTGACGGCATTCAGCACATCCTTGGTTTCACCACTCTGGCTCACAAACACAGCCGTGTCTGCCGGACCAACACTCTGCGCGTATAGCTCGATGAATTGCGGGCCCAGAACGGGAACGGCTGCCACCCCCGCAAGCTGATTGAATAGGTACGCCCCCAGCAGGCAGGCGTGATAGCTGGTCCCGCAGCCGACCAAATAGACCGGCCGGCCAGCCGGCGCCCGCAGCGCGTCGAGGAAACGATCCACGTGCCGCGAGCCGTTGAGCAGGTGCAGCAGCTCACCGACGACGGTCGGTTGCTCGTGGATCTCTTTGAGCATAAAATGGGGATAGCCGCCCTTCTCCGCTACCTCGATGGGGCCGTCGTACCGCTCCAACTCGCGGTCGATGGGCGCACCATCGTGGACCCCATACAACTCGATCCCCTCAGGAGAGAGAACGACGATCTCGCCGTCGCGAATGTAGAGCACCTGGCGGGTCAGCGGCAGGATGCTGGGCAGGTCGGATGAGACACAGGTAAAGCCATCTCCCATGCCAGCTACCAGCCCGCTTCCCTTCTTGATGGCATAGAGCTTGTGCTCATCGCGGTGGGTAATAGCAAATGCATAGTCACCCTCTAGGTCATCATAGGCCGCACGGATCGCCTCGAGCATCCGCCCGCCGTTGCGGTCAAAGTGACGCTCCACGGCATGGACACAGGTCTCCCCGTCGTTGGTGCCGCGCACGGTCAGTCCCTCGCGAATAAACAGCTCGCGCATCTGCACGTTATTGACCACATTGCCATTGTGGGCGCCGACCATGTCGCCGTCGGAATCGAGGTGGGGCTGGGCGTTCTCGTGCGAAGGCGCGCCAAAGGTCGCCCAACGGAGCTGGGTGATACCGCGATAGCCGCGCATGGAAGGAAAGTCGAGCTCAGCGCTCACATCCTCGATGCGGCCAACCCCTTTCCGTAGATCGATGGCGCCGTCGCTCGCCACCGTAGCGCAGCCCACCGAGTCGTACCCGCGATAGGCCAGCCGCCTCCCGCTCTCAATGAGCAGGGGACCCAGGTTTTGCTCTTGACCAGTGATAACGCCAAAGATGCCGCACATATACGCAGATTGACTCCGATCTTGTTGTTAGTCTTGACGGACGACGTCTTCTGACTCCCTGAGACCTAGCCAAAGCGGGCAAGCTCCGCTGCCAACCCCTCATCGTCCAGTTTGAGGCGCTCGCTGCTGTCCCGCCACTTGGCCTCGATCACACCGTCTCGCACAGACCGCTTGCTGACCGTCAGGCGCAGCGGAATGCCGATCAGGTCGGCGTCGTTGAACTTGACACCGGCACTGGCTGCCCGGTCGTCGTACAACACCCGCAGACCGCTAGTCTGCAATCTGGCATAGAGGTCCTCTGCCTGGGCAGCCACATCCTCCTTGCTCAGATCCAGAGCCACCAGGTGCACATCGAACGGGGCGCACGCCTGCGGCCAGATGATCCCATACTCATCGTGGTGAGACTCGACAATTGCAGCGAGCAGCCGGCCCAGGTCCAGCCGCCAACCGGCAGTCCACAGAGCGTGCGCCTTGCCCTGTGCATCCAGGTATTCCGCGTCGGGTTGGCAGGGCGCGGGAAGCGTAGCATGGGCCAGGGAAAAGGCAGTCTCGATCTCTACGGCAGAGCCACACTGCGGGCACGGATCGCCGGGCTCTACCAGGGCCAGGTCAGCCCATTCGCCCGGCTCGAAATCACGCGGGATGTTGACATTGCGCATGTGATAGCCCGGGCGGTTTGCACCTGTCACCCAGTTCCCGCCGCTACGCACCGATGGATCCGCTACCACACGGACCTTGCCCCGATCCAGGCCAATTGGCGAGGCATAGCCACCCACGGCGCCCACGTCCGCCAGCTCGTCGTCCAGGCTGGCATAGTACCTGTCGGTGCCCAGCACGCGCGCCAGCTTGTTCTCATCCACCGCCCTGTCGCCACGAATGACGACACAACTCACGCGACCGCCAACGGAGTAAAAGACCATCTTTAGTGTCTGCATGGCCGGAATATCCAGGAATTCAGCCAGAGAGGCAATCGTGTCACACCCAGGCGTCTCAATCTCTTCAGGGACGAGCTCATCCCCGGCAGCTGGATCGGGCCAGGCCACCCTTGCCCAGGAGCGCTCCGCAGCATGCCCACAAGCCGGACAGCGCGCCATCTCCCCATCTCCGGAAGGATGGGAGAAGAACACGAGGCGACCCATGTCACCAGCTTCTGCCCACACGACCTGCACGGCGCAAGTCCGCAACAGATCCGCCAGTGCGGACTCGAGTTGTCGCTCGACCTCATCAATGCCAGCGCCATCAAAGGCATGGATATCGACACAAGGAGACTCGCTGGCACCAAAGAGGCCGGTCCGCCCTCGGGGTTCAAGTCCGCCGTGCAAGGCGAATTCGAAGAGCCACACCGGCAACTGCTTGTACGAATCTATTTCGCGGCCCGCGACGCGGCAGATGGTCCTGGACCGCTCCGCATCTAGCGAGTATGGCAGCGCTATCTCCTGAGCCCCGAGAGGTGAAAGCTGAGCGCTGATCAGGCTCTCTAGACGGTGGCGCGCAAGACGACCAAGGGGGAGATAGGCGAACTCACCCACGTCCAGTCCCCGGACGTATCCAGCACGCACCAGCAATCGGTGGCTGGGCAGTTGGGCTTCAGAGGGCGGTTGGCGCAGCGTCTTGCCGAGAAGCGCAGAAAGTCGCATGGAACCCTCCTCGCGGCTCTGTTACGCTAGAGACCGCCCGCGGCGGAGTCCACCGCAGATCCTGGGTCAGGTGATCTTGACGACAATATCGTGAATGACATTGGCCGCCTCATCGCCTCGATCCGCGCAGTTGCTCAAGTGGCGATAGATCTCGCGAAGCTTGAGCATCTCCATTACGTGGTGAATGTCATCAGGGCCAGAGAACAGGTCGGCGACCGCCTCCCGATAGACTCCCTCGACTCGATTCTCCAGTGCCTTGGCCCGCGAGGCATGCTCGGCCGCAACGCCCGGGTTCTTCATCAATCGCAGCATGGCCAGGTGGATCTCCTCGACGGCATCCTGCAAGAGAGAAACCAATCGGCGCAGGTAATCGTTGGGCTCCACATCGAGGACTTCCATCTCCTCCACGGTTGTGTAGGCATAGTCCATCACATCATCGATCGCTCGGGAAAGGGCAAAGAGGTCCTCCCGATCGATGGGTGTGACAAAAGTGCGATTCAGCTCATCGATCAAGATGCGGCGTATCTCGTCTGCATCCTTCTCCGCCTGCCGCACGGTGACAGCGTGCTTGTCCGACCGCTTCTTCATGTATGATTCGAGCGTGTCCATCCCCTTCAGCGTGATCTCTGCTTGCTCGATCAACAATTGCACGAATACGTCCTTCCGAGGCTTGAAGAATTCCCTCAATCCCACCAGTCAGATCCTCCCTCCCTGGGAGATACTTGGTCGTTACCTTCCGCAACACCACGCCCGCGCTCCGATGTGCTCCCGCCACGTGATATGCTGGAAAGCCAGCTTGCATCCCAGGAAAACAAAAGGGAGAACGCCGGGGCTCTCCCCTCAACCAACTTTGGTTCAACCTTCTATCCCCAAGTATAGCATGGCGGCTTTGACTTGTCAAACGTGTCCGCGCCACATCCAACACGCCAACAAGTGGGGAACCAACATTGTCGTTGACAACGAACCAGGGATGTGCTATAGTCAGCACCGCCCGGGCACTGACAACCATGGAAAGGAACTGCGATGATTGACGCCATACGGGTTATCTGGCAAGGCCTCAAGGACCTCTGGGAGGAGTTCGTCGTTCTGATCGTGATGAACATCGTGTGGACCTTGGTCGCGCTCTTGGCGAGCGCGCCTCTGCTGTTGCTGGGCCAGACGGACTTGATCCTGGGGTTGGCCCTGAGCTTTGTGCTCTTTTGGCTCTTGCCCATTGTCACCGGCGCCCTATGTTTCGTCGCCAACCAAGTCACCCGGGGCAATGCCATCGGCTGGCACACTTTTGCCGATGGACTGAAACGCTACTGGCTCAAGAGCGTCGTCGTAGCTGCCATCGGCATTGTAGCTCTGATCTTGATCGCCACGAACATCCTATTCTACACGGTCCAGCTTCAAGGCGCGTGGACCAACTTTGCGGTGAGTATATGGGCCGTGCTCGGCATCTACTGGCTCATCGTCCAGATCTACTGGTTCCCCATGCTTCTGGAGCTAGAGAGCGAAAGGATATTCCTCTCGCTGCGCAACGCGCTGGCCCTGCCTATCATCACGCCCGGTTTTTCCTTGACGATACTGGTTGTGCTGACCGTACTGGCGGTTCTATGCACTATCACGGCAGTGCCATTGGCCCTATTCATGGCAGCCTTGTTCCTCCTGATCGCGAACCGCGCCACTCGCAGCCGGCTCGAGATGATCCGGCAAAAGCACGAGAGACGGCATGGGGGTAGCACCGGGAAGGCATGAGGTTTGCGATCGAGCATCGGCCAGATAGGTCTCTCGCGGAAGATGAGGCCGACCCCTGATGTGCCACATGAAAACACATCCCTGCCGGTGAGGCCGGGATGTGTCATCTGCGCTGGTGCCCCCGAGAGGATTTGAACCTCCACGCCCTTGCGGGCACAGGTCCTCAACCTGCCGCGTATGCCAGTTCCGCCACGGGGGCGCGCAAGCGCCATTATACAAGCATTGTCCCCGCTTGTCAATTCGCCCGAAAACCAGTGCCAGGCACCGGCTCAGCGGAAAACCGCGGCCTCGCGACCAGCCAGGGCATCTTGAACACGGCTCGCATGGTCGCAGAGAAGGTCCTCTGGCAGCGAGTCGGGTGGGAAGTAGGCGACCTCCAGTGACTCTTCTCCGTCCGGGCGCAGCCTGCCACCCACTATGCGGCACTCAAAGGTTGCGCTCACCAAATGAGCCCGATCTCCATTGGGAAAGGTTACGTGGAGTACCGCCGGATCGGAGTAGATCCCGATCAACCGGACGGGCTCGACTTCAAGGCCAGTCTCTTCCCGTGTCTCGCGTACCAGGCAATCAGCGATCCGCTCGCCAGGTTCCATGATGCCACCGGGGAGTGACCAGCCCCGCCCATCGCCGCGACGGATCAATAGGACCTGCCCCTGTTCGTCACGGATGATGGCCGCGGCAGCCGGCGCCAAGAGAGTGACATGGCCAACGTGCTCGCGCAGGAAGGCAATGTGAGGTGGGACAGGCATGCTTCATCCCTCGCACTTGCAGGCAATGCCCTGGCCCACGCTCTTGGCCCAGCAGCGCCCCCCCGAAATACAGGCCGACGCCGTCGCCTCCCCCGTCCGCAGGCGGTTTGGCAGGTCTGGCTCACGGATGAGGGGGCGGGAGATAGATATCATGTCGGCATCACCCGTTGCCAACACCTCATCCATGACAACCCGCGTGCGCAGCCCACCGACCAGGATCACCGGCAGGTGGGTCGCAGCGCGGGCACGCTGGGCGAGTGCGCGGAAATAGGCCTCGGACACCTTGGCACCCACCCCAAGTCGAACATTAAAGTCGGAACCGCCGGCATAGCCCCCGCTCACTTCGACTGCATCCAGCTTCAGATCAGCCAACCTAGACACGATGCGAGTTCCATCCTCGAGGGTCAGTCCATCTGGTACGGCCTCTAGATTATCCATCATCCCCAGCTTGATGAAGACAGGGTAACTTGGTCCAACCTCACCGCGAACTGCCTCGCACACGGCAGCAAGAAACCGAAGCCTTCCCTCGAAATCGCCGCCCCAAAAGTCTCTGCGCCGGTTGGTGTGAGGCGATAGAAACTGGCCGATCAGGTACCCATGGGCGCCGTGGAGTTGCACTGCGTCAAACCCGGCCTCCTGGGCACGGCGCGCAGCCTGTCCGAAAGCATCCACGGCCTCAGTGATATCAGCCGGCGTCATCTCGCGAGGCAACCTATCGGAGGAGGCAGGAACCGCGGAGGGTGCCATCGTTTCGGGGGTGCAGGCCTCATCACACTGGCGCCCACCATGATTGATCTGCAGCGCGATGAGCCCGGCATTGTCGTGGACCGTGTCAGTGAGCGATCTTAAGCCGGGGATCATCTCATCGCAGTGCACACTGAGCATCTCAGGATGCGCCTTGCCCTTGGCGGTAGTGTACGCGTGGCCACTGATGATCAGGCCAACGCCACCACGGGCCAGGTCTTGAAAGAGGGCCGCAAGGTCCGGAGTAGCCCGGCCAATGGGCTCTGTGGCTAGCCGTTCCGCCGTGGCCGAACGCACTAGCCGATTGCCTAACTCCAGGCTACCGATCTGGACAGGCGAGAACAGGTTCACTTGCTTGTTGGACAAATCCGCATTCCTCCAAAGACGCGCAGTCTTGTGCTACTTCATCGAAGCCACATTGGCATACCAGGAACGGTAACCTACAGGAAAACGTCCGGCGATCTTGCTAGATTACGCCGCGTAACAGCAGAAACACCACGGCTAGCACCAGGCCCAAGAGCAGGAACGCCAGCATCAGAAAAACGGGGACGAGGAGTCGCCCCTGTCGTACAGGTTGCTCTTCCTCTTCAATAGGTCTAAGCGAGGGGTAGATGTGGGCCTTCACGTCGGCAGGCGCCGAGTCAGCGGGCAGTTCTTTGAGCCAGTCGGGCAGTTCGGCTTCAGCCAGAATCACCGCTTCGTCTTCCTTGACAGAGGCCAGGTCCAACCCATCTGACAACGCGGATGATTGCTCGGAAGCGCCGGCCGATACCCAGAAGTCATTGCCCGCAATGGCGAGTTGATGCAGGTCAAGGGCGACCACACCGAGGCTCTGCCCACACTGATTGCAGAACTCACCATGAGGCACGATCTGCCTGCAGCGCGGGCACAAAACCATATCCTCGCCGCGCAGCAGCGTGCCGCAATTGCGGCAAAAGTAGCCGCTTTCATCTACGCCACACTCTGGGCAAAACGAACCCTCTGGATTCACTTCATGCTGCCGATCCGACTCCATAGTCAACCATCCCCCCCTCAGAGTCACCCACATTCTACCCCATGACATCCAAAACGGCAAACCCGCCGGCTCTTGCGTGTGTACCAGGGAGCCAGCAGGTAATAATCTCGCAAATCCGAGCCGCCTGCTGGAGACGTGAGCTTCTGCAGCGAGACTGAGATAGCGCGGGGGCAGGAGGCCGCCAGGAAGTTGCTAGATCGAGCCTATGCCCACGAGTATCAGAATCCCCAAGAGAATAGGCTGGTGGATCAGATAGATGAGAAGCGAATGCTTCCCCAAGTAGCCCAGCGCTCGAATCGGGGCCGTGTGCGACAGATCGGGCAGGGCATACCGGCGGCTTCCCCGGGGGTAGAGCGTGTACCCCAAAAAGACCCCCAATAGGACAATGCCAAACCAGGGGAAAATCGGATAATAGTCAACCATCGTGCGCCCGAACTGTGGCACGCCGAGCCAGAGCAGCCAGGGGGAGAGTGTGTCTATGCTGCGAAGGTAAGCGCCCAGGCCAATGGCTGCGACACCACCAGCCAGGCTGACCCAACGCGATCGCAGAAAGGGAAAGGAGAGGATGGCTGCAATGCCCAGCAGGTGCAGAATGCCAAAGACCACGAACTGCCGACCGAGAAGAAAGTAGGTAACAACCGAAATGACCAGCCCCAAGCCGAAAAGCATGGCACCTCGCTGCAGGTACTTCCGAAACAACTGCTTCTGGCCTAGCTGCGGCTTTAGCCGATGATAGGTGAGAGTCAAGGAAATCCCCATCAGCAGAATGAACGTGGTGCCAATGCTTCGGGCAACGAGCTGCCAGGAAGACGCATACATGTTGGTCGCATAGGCGCCGAA
>JBFFCR010000152.1:0-8536 GCA_041559855.1 Anaerolineae bacterium
CCTGTTCCGGCTGCGCAACGATCGTTCATCTCAAAGCGAAGCACCTTCCCGCTTGGTCCTATACGGATCACCTTGCTGTCTTGCCCTCCGATGTCCAATACCGTTCCTGCGTCCGGATAGAGATTGTAGGCTCCTAGCCCGTACGCCTTGATCTCTGAGATTACCTCATCCGCCAGCTCCCGTTCGGCGGCGAGATGCCGGCCATAGCCTGTGGCCACCAAGCGACTGTAGATATGCCCCTGTAGCAGTGAGCGAGCATTGCCCACCGGGTCGGTGCCCGTGTCCACCACCTTTGCCAGTACCACGCGCGTGCCATCCCACTCTACCAGCGCGATGGTGCGGGATCCGATGTCCAGGCCGGCGACTGGCCCTGCCAGGCGGGACGCCGATGGCCTGTGGTCCTGGCCCTGCATCAGGCGCCCTCCCCCGGTTCGACGATGAGATAGAGGGTGAGCTGCGGAAACACGAGGCGATATGCCTCTCCGCCGTGCAGCACCGTGCTCTCCCCCTGGCTGATGCGGGTCTCTATGCCTGCTCCCGTGTGGATCTCGGCATAACCATCCAGGAGCCAGATGAACTGGTCGCGCGGGATCGGCTGCGGCTTCTCAGTCAATTGGCCGTAACCTGCCGCGATCCGCACCTGGCACCCGTCCAGCCGTGCCAACTCTAAGCAGACGTCCGCTGCATCCCCTGACAGGAACTTTCCGGCGGCCAGCTTGCGCACCTGTTTCTTCACTCGCTCTACATCGGTGACTCTGGGCTGCATGACACCTCCAACCTCTGGGCGATACCCGTTTGCCCCGATTCGGCCCCGGCATTTTACTTCAAAAGCCCATCCATGGCAAGCCTGCCGGATCTGTTCCGAGAGCCACACCTTCGAACTTGACATTTCGCCACCGATCTGCTATACTCTCCCGGTAAGGATCAGGTTAAGTTCCGAGTGAATACCCAGTGTGGATGTGCGCGGACTTGCAGGTCCGGGCACATTTCTTATAGGGGCATCCTGGAAAGACCTGCGGCTGCGGGCAGAGCAATGCGAAAGGAAAAGAAAAGATGAGTGAGCGAGAGCAGGGGATCGTCAAGTGGTTCAACGAGGCAAAGGGCTTTGGCTTCATCCAGCGTGATGGTGCTGAGGATGTATTTGTCCACTACACTGCCATCCAGATGGCCGGGTTCAAGACACTACAGGAAGGGCAGCGGGTCGAGTTCTCCGTCGAGCAGGGCCGGAAGGGTCTGCAGGCTGTGGAAGTGCGGGCCCTTGAGCCGCGGAGCCCGGTGCAATTCGGCTGGGACTGAGCTCTAGTTTCCGACTGCAGGAGGGGCCGTTGCGCAAGCCGAGCGGCCCTTTTCTTTTCCCCTCAGCCCACTGGCTTCGGCGCTTCATCGAGTCTGCAGGGCCGGTCCTTCAGTCCTTGAGTTGCCCCGATGGTCCTGGTCTGGGTCTGGCGTATACGTCTTGACGGCCATTCGCTCAGCTCTATCACCGCAGGAAACGGGCGCCCTGCAGACCTAGGCCCTGGTGGGCGATTCCCCCTGCTGTGGATTCGGAAGTGGTTTCACAGCGCAGTGGACTTGCCGGCAATCGCAGGACGCGCTACAATAGCGGCGGATAACTAGGGGTTATGCCTGACATACAACAAGTGCAACCTGGGCTGATGGGGGAGGCCAGATGAACCTGGAATACTTGCGCACGTTCGTGAGCATAGTCGAGCATGGCAGCCTATCGGCGGCGGCGCGTGCAAGGCGGATCAGCCAACCGGCTGTAACCAAACAGGTACAGAGGCTCGAGCTTGAGCTGGGTTTGCCGTTGCTGGTGCGTGTCTCACGACGCCCTCTGGAGTTGACTCCCGCGGGTGAGCGGCTCTTGGCCTTCGCCCAGGAGACCTGTGCTCGTCTCGAGGGGCTGGAGCGGGATCTCGCTGGACTGAAGGAGATTGGCCCCGGGACGCTCAGCCTGGCGGCAAGCACCATCCCGGGCGAGCACATCCTGCCGGGCTTGCTGTCAGGTTTCCGGAAGGCCTATCCGGAGGTAGTGGTCCATGTGACCATCTCTGATACCGCGGATGTCGCCACAAGATTGCTGGCAGGCAAGGCGGATATCGGTATCATTGGCTCTATCCCCAGAAGGCCCGGCTTGCGCCTGGAGCGATTGATGCGAGACGAAGTGGTGCTGGCTGTACCGCCGGGCCACCCCTTTGCAGACAGGGAAGCGGTGTCAGCCGATGAACTGCGCGGGCAGCCGTTGATCCTGCGCGAGGAGGGGTCAGGTACGAGGCGCAGCGTCGAGCAGGCCCTGGAAGCAGCCGGCCTCAGCTTGCCGCCTGAAAGCGTGGCATTGACACTGGGCAGTACCCAGTCTGTGCTCCAGGCCGTGGCCCAGGGTCTGGGTGTGGGATTCGTGTCAGCGCGGGCCGCGGCCCAGGGTGCAGCCGATGGGCATCTGGCCTGTGTCCGGCTCTCTGGTGTGGACCTCACCCGTGACCTGCTCCTGGCAGTTCTACCCGGGCGCATTGGCGATCCGCTGATCGCCCGCTTCCTGGACTTTGCCCAGGCGCAGGTCGCTTCAGGCTGAGGAGGCTCTCCGGACTCGGGATCTGAAGCTCAGTCCGCCGAGGACCGGGCCTACCGTAGTCTCCGGAATACAGCGTCTTGAGAAGATCTACCTCCTGTGGTAGAATGTGACTGCCTTGCGCACGATTGGCGTAGAGCTTGGTGGGGTGGCCTACAGAACGGTACTGCCAGAGGGAGTATGATGATACAAGCGGATAGAGAGACACCGGGCAGCGCGGATCAAGTGTACTCTGAGATGTTGACCCTATTGGGTGAACCTGTTGGGAACCAGCGGTGGGTTGCGGCACGGCAACACCAGGCATGGCATCCTCCAACCGATGTGTATGAGACTGATGACTGCGTGGTTGTCAAAGTCGAGATCGCCGGCATGGAGGACAAGGACTTTGGGATCTCGCTGGATGGGAAAAGGTTGACCATAAGTGGCATTCGCCGCGATCCAGCACCAAAGCTGGGTTACCAGCAGATGGAGATTCTATACGGCTCCTTTGAAGCTCATGTGCATCTGACCCGCGCCATTGAGGAAGACAAGATCGAGGCCACCTACCAGAACGGTTTTCTCTATGTCTACTTGCCCAAAGTCAAGCCGCGAACTGTCCCGGTCACGAGTACGGAGGATTTCTCCTAAAGCAAGGAAACAATCGGTACATGTCTGATAACGAGTTCGATGCTCTTCCGGACCCAGATCTGGGTGAGGCAGAGCCAGTAGAAGAAGACGCCATACCGGAGAAGCTGGCCATCCTGCCGTTGCGGGGGGTGGTGGTATATCCCCTTACCTTCCAGGCACTGAATGTCGGGCAGCCCCGTTCCATTCAGCTAGTGGATGATGCAACTCTGAGCAAGCAGCCCATCGGCCTGGTCGCATCCCGGAATTCCGAATTGGAGGAGCCGGGCCCTGACGATGTGTACGAGATCGGTGTCGCGGCCGCCATCCACCGCATGATCAAGGCCCCCGACGGCACGATCCGATTGCTGGTGCAAGGACTCGAGCGCATTCACATCGACGAGTGGACTGATGAACAACCCTATCTTCAGGCGCGGGTGAGCGTCCAGCCTGATGAGGTGGAGGAAAGCATCGAGGTCGAAGCCTTGATGCGCAATGCCACAGACCTGCTCCGGCGGCTTGTCTCGCTCGTGTCCCAGTTGCCGGACGAGCTGCTGATGGCCGCGATCAACCTCGATGATCCGCGGCAGCTGGTCTACTTTATAGCTACGAACATCCGCCTGGAGCTGCCCGATGCTCAGGCGATCCTGGAGATCGACAGCGTCCGCGAGAAGCTGCTCAAGCTGACCAACATCCTTACCAAGGAGCTGGAGGTACTGGAACTCGGCCGCAAGATCCAGACCGAGGCCCAGTCCGAGATGGAAAAGATGCAGCGCGAGTACTTTTTGCGGGAGCAGCTCAAGGCCATCAAGAAGGAACTCGGCGAAGAGGACGAGCAGACCCTCGAGATCGAGGAGTATAGGACCAAGATCGCTGCGGCGGGCATGGCCGAGGAGGCGGAAAAGGAGGCTCTTCGCGAGCTGAGCCGCATGGAAAAGATGCCTCCCCAGGCAGCCGAGTATTCGGTCATCAAGACCTATCTCGACTGGTTGACCGATATGCCCTGGCAGATTGCCACCGAGGACCAATTGGACATCACTCATGCACGCCAGGTGCTGGATGAAGACCACTATGACCTTGAGGAGCTCAAAGAGAGGATCCTCGAGTATCTGGCGGTGCGCAAGCTCAAACAGGAACGGCGCGAGGAGCGCGAGGAGCAAGAGCCGGTCGACAGCATCCGCGAGGAGCGGGAGGGCGTGATCCTGTGCTTTGTGGGGCCACCCGGCACCGGCAAGACGAGTCTCGGGCGCTCCATCGCCCGTGCCCTGGGGCGCAACTTTATCCGCATGAGCCTGGGCGGCATGCGCGACGAGGCCGAGATTCGTGGGCACCGCCGGACCTACATCGGCGCCATGCCGGGGCGCATCATCCAGGGCCTGAAACGCGCCGGCACCAGAAACCCGGTGTTCATGCTTGACGAGATCGACAAGGTTGGGGCAGACTGGCGGGGGGATCCGTCGTCGGCCTTGCTGGAGGTGCTCGATCCTGAGCAGAATCGTGACTTTCGAGATCACTATTTGGATGTGCCCTTTGACCTCAGTCAGGTGATGTTCATCACCACGGCCAACATGCTGGCGCCGGTCCCGGCGCCGCTGCGCGATAGGATGGAGATCCTGGAGCTGGACGGCTACACGGAGGAGGAAAAGGTGCGCATCGCA
This sequence comes from Anaerolineae bacterium, assembly GCA_041559855.1. Taxonomy (GTDB): domain Bacteria; phylum Chloroflexota; class Anaerolineae; order JAAYZQ01; family JAAYZQ01; genus JBFFCR01. The sequence goes on from JBFFCR010000152.1 coordinate 4,831, forward strand.
CAGGGATACCTCCTTGCGCGCCAGATCCGGGAGAACTCCCTTAGACCCGAGGAGGTCTCCTTCGAGGATGGCGCGATTCGCGCCATCATTCGCGACTACACCAGAGAGGCTGGTGTCCGCAGCCTTGAACGACAGATAGGCACCGTGTGCCGCAAGATCGCAACCAAGGTCGCCGAGGACGAAACCCTGTCATTCAACATCAAGGCAGAGGCTCTGGTCGAGTACTTGGGGAAACCGCGCTTCTACTTTGAAGCGGCGCAGCGAACAGAGGTTCCTGGTGTGGCGACCGGCCTGGTGGTGACACCCACGGGGGGCGACATCACCTTCATCGAGGCAACCAAGATGAATGGCAGCAAGCAGTTGATCCTTACCGGCAAGCTGGGCGATGTGATGAAGGAATCCGCCCAGGCAGCCGTAAGCTTTGTCCGCTCCAAGGCGAGCGATCTGGGCATTGACGAGAACGTCTTTGCCGAGAGCGACCTGCATATCCATGTGCCCGCTGGCGCTGTCCCCAAAGATGGGCCGTCGGCCGGTGTGACCATGGCGACAGCGCTTGTCTCGCTGCTGACCGGTCGCAACGTGCGCTCTGATGTGGCAATGACCGGCGAGATCACCTTGCGCGGGCAGGTGCTGCCGATAGGAGGCATCAAGCAAAAGGTCCTGGCGGCTTCTCGGGTAGGTATCGGCACTGTGATTCTGCCCGAGCGCAACGAGCCGGATCTGGAGGACATCCCGCCAGAGATCCGGGAGCAGATGAGCTTTGTGCTGGTCGAGCGCGTGGAGCAGGTCTTTGATGCGGCTCTCCGCGATGGCTCAGCCCGGTCGGAGGAATAGGAGCAACGTGTGCCAGATCCTGGTGATTGACGACGACCACGCTGGGGCGCAGTTGTTGATCCATCTGCTCAAGTTTGCCGGCCGTACTGGCTACATGCTGGAGAATTGGCAAGATCCTGTCACCGAGATAGGTCAGAAGCGTCCCGACCTGGTGATCATGGACGTGCGTCTGAGAGTTTGTGATGGTCTCGATCTGTTACGCCAGCTTCGGACCCATCCTGATGCGGCGATTCGCGGCATTCCGGTGCTAATGACCTCCGCAGAGAACGTGTCCGTGCAGTGTCTGGGTGCCGGTGCTGCCGGGTTTCTGGAAAAGCCGTTTGATACCGAGTCCCTATTTCGAGCCATCCAGGAGATTTGTGGAGGGTAGAGTATCGGAAAACCGAGCTGAAGCGATTTGGAAAACTGAAAACATTGAGGAGTTCAAGTGGCAAAGAAGAAGAAGGAAAAGATGCAGTGGTACAAGATGGATCTGCATCTCCACACGCCTGCCTCAGCTGATTGGCAGGAACCCGGTGCAAGCTATTTAGATTTGCTGCACAGGGCAGAGATGCAGGGATTGGACATTGTCGCCATCACTGACCACAACACCGTCGCCGGGTGCGCTGCATTGCAGGCTGAAGTAGAACAGCTTGGATTATTGGAAAGATTGGGGCGAATTCAGCCCGAAGAGCAGCGACGTCTTAACGAGTACCGGCGTATTGGTAACAAAGTATTGGTTTTGCCTGGGTTCGAGTTCACCGCCACCTTGGGGCTTCACGTCCTGGCGATCTTCTCGCCCGAAACAAGTGTGCGTAGCCTGGAGCACCTGCTCCTGGAATTGAACGTGCCCGCAGACAAACTGGATGGTGGTGCTACCGAGGTAGGGGCAAGCACCGACGTTCTGACTGCCTACCGGCTGATTGATGAGGCCGGCGGGCTCGTCGTTGCTGCCCACGCCAATTCGAGTCATGGCGTTGCTCTACGAGGTCTCGACTTTGGAGGGCAGACGCGCATTGCCTACACACAGGATCGTCACCTGCATGCCCTTGAGGTGACCGACCTGGAGAAGAAGGGGCGCCGGACGACCGCCTGGTTCTTTAGCGGGCGCAAGCCCGAGTACCCCCGCCGCATGCACTGTATCCAGGGCTCTGACGCGCACCGCATCACGCGCGATCCCCGCGACCATAATCGCCTGGGCTGGGGCGACCGCGTGACAGAGATCCTGCTGCCCGAGCCCAGCTTCGAGGCGATCAAGGCCGTCTTCCTGGGCGAGGACTTTGCCCGCACCCGACCCTATAGGCCCGCCGAGGCGCCCTATGACCATGTCCAGTCGGCTCGTGACGAGGGGCCGAGCATCGTCCAGGCTTTTCATGAAAGCATGGCGAAACAGGGCGGGCGCCTGCACGCCGTCCTGCGCGATGTTGTGGCCATGGCCAACACAAACGGCGGAACGGTATTTGTCGGCGTCAAGGCCGATCCCAAGGTCCTGCCTGTCGGGGTGGCCCATCCCGAGGAGGCCAGCGCGGCGCTCAGGGCCGAGATCCAACGCAAGATCACGCCGCCGCTGGACGTGGAGATCACGACGGTTGAAACCCACGGACGGCAGGTACTGCAGCTTAGCGTCCCTCTGGGTGAAGACCTGCCCTATGCCATCGACGGTACCACCATCTACCTGCGCCAGGAAGCCGAGACCAACCTCGCCGTGCGCGACGAGATCGTGGCTCTCATCCAGCGCAGTGTGGTCGGCGAGCCTGCTCCCGAGGTTGCTGTCGGGAGCGATGCGCCGCCCCAAGAGAAGCAGGGGGTGGACCCACCAGGAACCGGCGTGCAGATCGTAGAGACGGTGGAGCGCAAAGGTACCTCGTACCACACCATGAAAGACCTGCGAAACGGCAACGAGGTTCGCAATGTCACCCGGTCCTCGGCGCGCAAGCTGTGGCGCTATGCCATCACCGAGCACGAGAGCAATCCTGTGAAGGAAGACCGTGTGCGGTGGCATGGGAACCTGGGCGTGTGGAAGTCCTCCAAGCGGGCGGGCAAGCTGCGCTTCGACCTGGTCCAGCGCATGCCTGACGGCCAGCTCCACGTCTACTATGGCGTTACCGAGGACGGCATCGACGGGCCCTGGCGCGTGTTCGCTGAGGAGAACTCAGCCTAGAGGGTGCCATCGCCGGAGATGATCTGGTTCAGGCTGCCATCCTGTCAGTAGAAGAGCTCGGCCGGGATCGTCAGATCCCGGCCGCTGGTTCCATGCAGTCCAAGCACTGCTCGCGTTGGGCTACAGCCCAACGCAGCAGGAAAGAGTCGGCTACCGAACGGCTGATTGAGACATGACCACACACACAATCCGAGTGGGCATACTGACCGTGAGCGACCGTGGTTCTCGGGGTGAGTATCGCGACCTCAGCGGCCCCGCCATCCGCGAGATCGCCGTCGAAAAGCTGGCCGCCACGGTCGAGCAAGAAGCCATTGTCCCTGATGAGCGGGACACGATCGCCGCCACGCTCGCGGCGTGGGCAGACGAGGCGCGCCTGGACCTGGTGCTGACCACTGGCGGCACCGGCTTTGCACCGCGCGACGTGACCCCGGAAGCCACCCGCGACGTCATCGACCGGGAGGCCCCTGGCCTTGCCGAGGCCATGCGTGCTGCCAGCCTGCAGATCACGCCCCACGCCATGCTCTCTCGCGCCGTCGCTGGCATCCGCGGTAGCACCCTCATCGTCAACCTGCCGGGCAGCCCCAAGGCCGTCCGGGAGAATCTGGAGACCATCCTGCCTGCCCTACCCCACGCCATCGAGCTGCTGCAAGGGCGCAAGGGCGCCGACCGCCACCCCGACCACCCCCGGTGAAAGAGATCTCTGTCGTCGCGTGTGGCACATAGCGCAGGACG
>JBFFCR010000153.1:0-8522 GCA_041559855.1 Anaerolineae bacterium
GAACGACCACAGACTACCGGGACAACTGGACGGTGGGCTATACGCCGCAACTGGTCGCCGGGGTGTGGACAGGCAATGCGGACAACGAACCGATGCTCAGTATCTCTGGCATAAGCGGCGCCGCCCCCATCTGGCATGATTTCATGGAGCTGGCCCTCAGGGGCCAGCAGGACCAGGACTTTTGGCGGCCCGCGGGCCTGGTCGAGGTGGAGGTATGCGCTCTGTCCGGACTGCTGCCGGAGCCCGAATGCCCGCACCGTGTGCGGGAGCTGTTCATACAGGGCACCGAGCCAACCGAGACCTGCACGATGCATCAACGGATTGCCCTCGACCGGGCGACCGGGCTGCGGGCCACAGATGCCACACCCACAGAGCGCATCGTGGAGCAGGTGTTCACAGTGCTGCCGCCCGAGGCCCAGGATTGGGCACGGCAACAGGGCATCCCTCAGCCGCCGCAAGCCGCCAGTGCCGGATCGCCCGCCGCCGAGCTGGATGGGCAGCTTGCAGGTGTGGAGACGCCGGTTCAGGGGCAAAAGGCGATGTCTCAGCTCCTGACGATGAGCAGCCCCGACCGTGGCGCGGTCTACCTGCTGGATGGTGACCTGCCACGCGATGCCCAGCGCATTGCCGTCTCGGCGTATCCGAGTGCGGGCACGCGCCTGCGCGAGGTGACCTTGTGGGCTGATGGGGTGCTGTTGGCCAGGTTTGCGACGCCGCCGTACGAGATCCTATGGCAACTCGAGCCGGGCGTGCACGCCTTTTGGGCAGAGGGCATATCTGATGGCGGCGACGAGGTCAAGAGCGACGAGGTTCGGGTGACGGTCCAAAGCCGCTGAGAATATGTTGGGCAACATAGCCGTACCAATATTCGGTCACTCACAGGAAGGATCCAAGAATGGATAGGCGAAACAAACGAGCAAACGCATTCCTGACGCTTTTGGTCCTGCTCAGCCTGCTAGTGGGCGCGTGCGGATCGCCCACACCAGGGGCAACACCCACGGCTGGCGAAGCGACCACACCGTTGCCGCCCACAAAGACCCCACCACCGACGGTCACGCCCATGCCCCTACCCGCGCCGCAGCTCCTGTACCGGAGCCCCGCGCCCGGCGAGGAGCAGCCCCTCGATGCCCCCATCGAGCTGACCTTCGACCAACCGATGGACCGCGACAGCGTGGAAGCAGCGTTTTCTGTTACCCCCGCTATCCAGGGCGAGCTCTCCTGGCTTGACGACAGGACGCTCTCCTTCCAGCCGGATGCCGGGCTGGAGCGAGGATCTAGCTACCGCGTGACGGTGGATGCCACCGCGGCAAACGTCGAGGGCAAGCAGATGGAGGAGCCTGCCGCCCTTGAATTCGACACGGTGGGCTATCTCGAGGTCAGCCAGGTGATGCCCTCTCCGGACAGCGACGAGTTGGACCCTGACACGGTGGTCACCGTGGTGTTCAACCGGCCGGTCGTTCCCCTGGCAGCCATCACCGACCAGGGCGAACTGCCCCAGCCCCTCACCTTCATGCCCCCCCTGCGGGGCCAGGGCGAATGGCTCAACACCTCGATCTATCTCTTCACACCGGAGAACGGCTTATTGCCTGGCACCCACTACAAGGCCAGGATCGCCGCCGGCCTGGCTGACATCGCCGGCTCGGTCCTCGCACAGGACTATACCTGGGAGTTCGAGACCATCCGCCCCGCCATCCTGGCGGTGTCTCCGCGGGAGGATTCTGTCCACGTCGGCCCCACAGACGTCATCAGCGTGACCTTTAATCAACCGGTGGACCACGCGTCGGCGCAGGCCCGCTTTTCTCTGGAAATGGGTCGCGGCTTCATAGCCGGCACATTCCGCTGGAGCGGTGGACAGACGCCAATTGAGCCAGAGACAATGCTCTTCGTTCCCGACGAACCCCTGCCCCGCGACAGCACGTTCAGGGCTATTGTCGAGGCGGGTGTCCAGGGCCAGGCCGGAGGCACCGGCACCGAACAGGAAGAGAGCTGGCTCTTTTCCACGGTCAAGCAGCCGGGCATCGCCAGCACCACGCCGCGCGATGGCGCTAAGGGAGTGGAGCCAGGTGGGGGCCTGGAGATCACGTTTGAGAGCCCGATGCAGCGCGAGGGGTTCCTCGACCACCTCACCATTCTCCCGACGGCGACCAAGGTCTATACCTACTGGTCGGTGAGCGATACCCTCGTCAAGGTGCGTTTCCAGAGCGAGCCCGCGACGGCCTATGAGGTCAGCCTCGATGCTGCCACTCCGGACAAGTACGGAGCAGCACTGGGCAGTGCCGCCCACATCCGGTTCACTACCGGAGACCTGCCGGCCTTTGCCAGCCTCACCACCGTAGGTCAACTGGGCACGGTTAGCGCCTATACCGAGACGGTAGTCTATGCCACGCACCGCAATGTCTCAAGCCTGCAAATGGCGCTGTACCGGCTCAGCCCGAGCACCTTCATGGACCTCAACGGACGCTGGGAGGCCTGGGATCAGTTTGTGCCGGAGGAGGGAGACCTGGTGCGGCGCTGGACCCGCAGAGTTCAGTCGCCCCGCAACGAGACCGGTCTGGCACGCCTGCCGCTGGTGGACGCCAACGGCAAGGATCTGCCGCCTGGCCTCTACTACCTCCAGCTCACATCCCCGGAGGTTCAGGGCTCCAGGGAGGGCAGCAGCAAGCCATCCCGATACATGTTTGTCAAATCGCGGCTGAACCTGACACTGAAACAGACCCGCACTGAGGCCCTGGTATGGGCCACGGACCTCGCCTCCGGCCTGCCCATCTCGGACCTCTCCCTGGGCTTGTACTCGGGCCCCGACCAGATGGAGGCTGTTACTGTCACGGATGCCGAGGGTCTTGCTATGGTCAAGGACCTTCCTCTGGACGACTTGTGGAGCCCCTTCTTTGTCGTGTCTGGCACGCCTGGCGACGAGGACTTTGGCATCGCCTACAACGGCTGGGAGGAGGGGATCAATCCCTGGGACTTTAATGTGAGTTCAGAGTTCTGGCGAAGTGACTACCAGGGCTACCTATACACAGACCGGCCCATCTACCGTCCGGGCCAGACGGTCTACTTCAAGGGCATCATCCGCGCTGATGATGATGCCGTGTACAGCGTGCCCGACGAGCTCAAGACTGTGCGGGTGCAGGTCAACGATGCCCAGGGCAACGAGCTCTACAGCGAGAGCCTGTCCCTGGGCGACATGGGGACCTTTTACGACGAGCTGGCGCTCGACGAGCAAGCGCCGTTGGGCGACTACTATGTCAGTCTCCAGGAGCCCAGTCTCGAGTTCTATGCCGGCACCAACTTTCGTGTGGCCGAATACGAGGCGCCCGAGTTCCAGGTGTCGGTAACCCCGGGGCGCGATGCCTATCTGGCCGGTGAATCGATCGCCGTCACTGCCGAGGCCACCTACTACTTTGGCGGCCCGGTCGCAGATGCAGACGTCCACTGGAGCGTCCTCAGCAGCGACTACTATTTCCGCTATGACTGTCCCCAGGGACAATCCTGCCCCTGGTACAGCTGGACCGACTACGAATGGGGTGAGCAGCCAGAAGGCGAGTACTATGGGAGCTACGGCCAGCTACTAGCCGAAGGCGACGCCCGGACTGACAGCACGGGCCGGGCCACCTTTAGCATTCCGGCGGACCTCGGGGACAGGCAGCAGAGCCAGCTCTTTACCATCGAGGCCAGCGTCACCGATCTCAACGGCCAGCAGGTCAGCAGCCGGAGTGGAACAGTGGTCCACAAGGGCGAGTTCTACGTCGGCGTCGCGCCTCGCGGAAACCTCACCGAGGTAGGTGAGGAAAAGCCGGTCGATCTGCTCGCGGTTGACTGGGATGGCGAGCCGGTGGCTGGTGTGGAGCTGACCGTGATCCTCATGGAACACCGCTGGTATAGCGTGCGCCGCGAGGCGGAGGACGGCCGCTTCTACTGGGACTGGACCATGAAGGACACCCCGGCGATGACCAGTACCGTGACCACCGATGATGAAGGTCGGGCCGTCGCCGCGTTCACCCCGTCAAAGGCTGGCAGTTACCGCGTACGGGCCATAGGTCGCGATAGCCACGAGAATGAGATCCGCAGCAGCAACTACTTCTGGGCCTGGGGCGGGCAAGGCTACGTGAGCTGGCGCCACGAGAGCAACAACCGCATCGACCTGATCGCTGACCAGGAAGAGTACGACATCGGCGATGTGGCAGAGATCCTGATACCCTCCCCCTACACCGGCACCGTGCAGGCACTGATCACCGTCGAACGCGGTCACATCCTGGAAACCGAGGTGCGCGAGCTCGCCACCAACAGCGAGGTCCTGCGCATCCCCATCGTCGAGGCGCACGTGCCCAACGTCTTTGTCTCTGTGATGATCGTCCAGGGATCTGACCAGGCCGCCGACGGGATTGCCACCTTCAAGATGGGTATCATCAAGCTGCCGGTAACTGTCGAGGCCAAGACGCTGAACATCAGCATCACGCCAGATAAGGAGATAGCGGAAGACGAGCACTACAGCCCGCGCGAAACGGCCACCTACGACCTGCTCGTCACCGACTACCAGGGGAGCCCGGTGCAGGCCGAGCTTTCCCTTCGCCTGGCCGATCTCGCCGTGCTGGCCCTGGCCGACGAGCCGGGCCAGACGCTGGTCGAGACTTTCTGGCGCGATCGCGGCCTGGGTGTCAGGACTAGCACGCCCCTGGTGGTCGCTATGGAACCGTTCAATCGCGAGATCGCGCCCGGCACCAAGGGCGGCGATGGAGCCATGGGCGATGGCCTGGCTCGCTCCAACTTTAGCGATACCGCCTTCTGGGCCCCAGCAGTGCGCACGGATCAGGATGGCCGGGCCCGGGTGACGGTGCAACTGCCTGACAACCTGACCACGTGGCGCATGCAGGCCCAGGGTATCACTGCAGAGACCGAGGTCGGCCGCGCGGATGTGGATGTGCTCAGCACCCTCGACCTGCTCGTGCGGCCCGTGTTGCCGCGTTTCTTTGTCGTCAACGACCGGGCCCAGATCGCAACGGTGGTTCACAACAACACCCAGCAAGCGCTTGAGGTTCAGGTCAGCATCGAAGTGGAGGGCCTGGCTCTCGAGGGTGCCGCGAGCCAGACCATCGAGGTCGGCGCCGGCGACAAGGTCCAGGTGTCGTGGCCTGTCCAGGCTGGCGCGGACGGCCTCGAGCAAGCCACAGTGCGCATGTCGGCCAGGGCCGGCGACCTCTACGACGCCCGCGAGGATACCCTGCCCATCTACCATTACACCACGCCAGAGGTGGTGGCTACGGCCGGCCTGCTGTCCGAGCCCGGCGTCCGCCAGGAGGTCATCCAGCTGCCCCGTACATTCGACCCTACCCAGGGCGAGCTCACGGTGACCCTCGACGGTTCGCTGACCGCAGTCACCCAGAGCGCACTCGATTACCTGGAACACTATCCCTACGAGTGCGTGGAGCAGACGGTCAGCCGCTTCCTGCCCAACGTGGTCACCTGGCAAGCCCTGGATGAGATGGGCCTGGAGCGCCCCGAGTTGCGCCAGAAACTGGCTCAGATGGTGGGCGTTGCCCTCCAGCGCCTCTATGCGCAACAGCACTACGATGGCGGTTGGGGCTGGTGGACCTACGACGAGAGCAACCCCTACCTGACGGCCTACGTCCTGCACGGCATGCTGGAAGCTCACCGCGCCGGGTTTGCGGTCGACGAGGGGGTCATGGACAAGGCTGCCGCCTACCTGCGCCAGGGGCTGCCCTCGGTATCCCAAATCAAGACTGCCTGGGAGGCGAACCGGCTCGCGTACGCGCTTTACGTCCTGGCCAACCATGCCGCCACCTTCGACCGCTCATTCAGAGGGGAGTTGGGCCTCGCGGTGCGTCTCTTTGACAGCAGGCACCTGCTGGACCGCTATGGGCAAGCCACTCTGGCCCTGGCCCTGGCCTTGATGGAACCGGACGAGCCGGGCCGGGTCAATACGCTGCTCGACGACCTGGCTGGCGATGCCGTCCTCAGCGCCACGGGCGCCCACTGGGAGGAAACCGAGCCCGACTACTGGAACATGAACACCGACGTCCGCACCACGGCCATTGTCCTCTGGGCGTATGCGCGCTTGCGCCCGGACGATCAGCTCCTGCCCGCTGCCGTGCGCTGGCTGATGGCGATGCGACAGGAGGGACACTGGCAGACGACCCAAGACAACGCCTGGTCGCTGCTGGGACTGGTGGCTTACATGCAGGCCAGTGGCGAGCTCGAGGGGGACTATGGCTACCGCGTCTACCTGAATGGCCAAGAACTGGCCAGCGGGGACATCTCCCAGGAGAATATCGCCGAAAGCCAGGCACTCCAGATCGGGATCGCCCGCCTGCTGGCCGATGAAGGCAATCGCCTGGTCATCGAGCGGCAGGCTGCCCAGGGTGACCAGACGGGCGAAGGCCAGCTCTACTACTCGGCGGACCTGCGCTACTTCCTGCCGGCCGACCATGTCCAGGCACTGGAACGGGGGATCGTCGTCGCGCGGCAATACAGCCCGTCCGAGGATGCCCGCAGCTACGTCGACACGGCGCGCGTCGGGGACGTGATCAGGGTCAAGCTCACCCTCGTCGCGCCGACCGACCTCCACTATGTCGTTGTCGAGGACCCTCTGCCGGCGGGCTTTGAGGGCGTGGACCTTAGCCTGAAGACGACCAGCGTGGTTGGCGAGCAGCCGACCCTGCGCAACCTGACCGCCGAGGAGGAGAACCGCTGGCTCCGCTGGTACGGCTGGGGTTGGTGGTGGTTCTCCACGACAGAGATGCGCGACGAGAAGGTCGTCCTCTTTGCGGAATACCTGCCGCGGGGAACTTACGAGTACACCTATCTGATGCGCGCTGGGGTGCCGGGCGAGTTCTTTACCATGCCCACCACCGCATACGAGATGTACTTCCCCGAGGTCTTTGGCCGGAGCGACGGGGGCAAGTTCACCGTGGAACCGGCTGACTGATCCGCGAGAACCTGGCTGGCCTGGCAGAGGGGCAACCTTCCCCTTGCCGGGCCAGCCAGGGCATGTCAGACATCCTCACGCAGCAGGATCCCTGTCCTTCTGCAAAGTGAAAACCGCGTAAACAGGATTCTTCTCCTCCTCACCGTTCTTGAACGATCCGCTCAGCGTTGATGGCATTGCGCTTCCGAAAGCCTCGGCGCCGGTTGGCCTACCAGATGCCCGGCACGAGACGGTAACGGACCTGCTGTGCGTACTCTTCGTAGCCGGGCAGCTCGGATTCAAGCAGGCGATCCTCGAGAAGGGTCCGGATCACCATCAGGGCCGCCGCGGCGAGGCCGGGAATCAGTGCCCACAACGAGCCCAGTAGCAGGGCGCTGCCCAGGGGCTGGAGAGCAAAGCCCACGTATCCCGGGTGTCTCACAAAGCGGTACGGCCCGCTGCGGCACACCGTCTGGCCGCGATCGCCCTGAATGCGCACGGCAGTGGAAAAGTAAGCATTGGCGATCATTGCCCAGACGGCGAGACCCATCCCCGCAGCGAGCACCACGGCACCACCAGTATTCCATGCAGCCCCAGGCGCGGGGGTCCAGTGAAAGCGCGCATCCAGACCTGCCACAAGCGAAAGCAGGAAGTAGAAGCTCAGGAGATAAAGAGCTCCAATGGCCTTGTCCCACTCCTGTGTCCCCTGGAGCCCCCGGCCGCGCTCGGCTACGGTCTCGGGGCTGGTGCGGAGCATGATCGGGCCGCCAATGGCCACGATCGCCAGATTGATCCCCAAGTACACCCAGGCCCACGTCCAGGCCAGCCCGCCTGCAGCCAGAAAGAGGATCACCATCTGCAAGGCCAGGGCGACGGCGATGCTGGCGACTCGTGCGACAATGCCCACCACAAGGCTTGGGCGCTTTTCCGGTGCTGGGATTCCAGATTCTTCGCTCATATGGTCCTCTCAGGGCTTGCGAAAGGCCAGGCAGTACAACCAGCCTTTGAGAATAGGCGTGACCTGGACGTCGATCATGCCGGCGGGCAGTAGGTCAACGGGGGCCTGGAAACGGTCCCCCCACTCCTGGAGCATCCTCTTGGCACTCGGGGCCCAAGACAGCGCCTCCATCAGCTTGGCGCTCTCGTCGACCACCAGCAGCCTGGAGCCACTGCGGGCCACCCGCACCATCTCGGCCAGTGCCCGCCCCCGGTCATTGAAGGCATTGATCCCACCCACGTGGTAGACGACATCGAAACTCTCGTCACAGAAGGGAAGCTCCTCCGCGTTCCCGAGGAACAGCTCCGCCTCCACCTGCCACTTTCCCAGGTTCATCTGGCAGCGGGCCAGCATCCCCCACGAGATGTCCAGCCCAAAGTAGGTCGCGCCCGGCGGCAGGTAACGCAGGTTCGCGCCGGTGCCCACCGACACCTCCAGCACGCGCTGTCCGGCCTGGACTCCCAGCTTTTGCAGGTATTCCCAGCGGAAGCGCTGCTCACTACCGCCTACCAGTCGCGCCGCCAGCCTGATTGCGGGGTCGTAGAACCACGCCGCCTTGTTGTACGACCCCTGGTATCGCAGGTTGGTCCCAGAGAGGGC
>JBFFCR010000154.1:0-8485 GCA_041559855.1 Anaerolineae bacterium
ATCGAGGCGGGACAGGTTCTGGCCGAGCGCTTTGCCAGCTGCGGGGCGACAAAGGTGCTAACCGCCGAGATCTCGGGCATCGCACCGGCCCTGACCACAGCCCTCTACCTCAAGGTGCCGCTGCTGTACGCGCGCAAGACCAAGCCTGTGACCATGACCGAGCCGGTCTTTGTCGAGGCGGCTCCCTCGCACACCAAGGGCATGTCGGTATTCCTCATGTGCTCACCCGAGTTTCTGACGCCCGACGACCGGATCCTGATCATCGACGACTTTTTAGCCAGCGGCCAGACCATCCAGGCCCTGGTGCGCATGGTGCGGCACGCAGGCGCAGAGTTGGTGGGCATTGGGGCTCTCATCGAAAAGGAGTTCGAGGGGGGCAGGCGCGAGCTCGAGTCGCTGGGCATCCCGCTGGAAGCGCTGGCCGTCATCACGGAGATGTCGGATGGCCGGATCGTCTTTACGGAGTGACGGGAGCCATGACCGGCCCATCGCCCGAGCTTGATACCGTTCTGACCGGTGAGGCGCCTGTGCGCGCCGAAGGACCCGGACGCAATCCGGGCCAGATCGGGCCGGCTTCCCGCGAGGCCGTGGCCATCCTCGATTTTGGGTCGCAGTACAGCCAGCTCATCGCCCGGCGCGTGCGCGAGGCCCAGGTATACTGCGAGCTCTTCCGTTACGATGCTCCAGCAGAAGAGGTGCTGGCCCTCAACCCGCACGGCTTTATCCTCAGTGGCGGGCCGGACAGTGTCTACGATGTGGATGCCCCGCAGCTGCCCTCCTACGTGCTGGGGAGCGGGCTGCCGGTGCTGGGCATCTGCTATGGGATGCAGCTGCTGGCCCGCAACCTCGGAGGGAAAGTAGCCGCCGCCCAACGACGCGAATACGGTCCGGCGCTGCTACAAGTGACCGACCTGGGGTGCCCGCTGTTTCTGGAGATGCCCTTTGCCTTGCAGGTCTGGATGAGCCACGGCGACCGGATCGAGGGGCTGCCGCGCGGGTTCGCAGTGGTCGCCCAGACCGACAATTCACCCATTGCCGCTATGGCTCACCCCGGACGGCATCTCTACGGCCTCCAGTTTCACCCGGAAGTGATCCACACGCCGCAGGGCGCGGCCATCATCCGCAATTTCCTGCGGGCGGTGTGTGGGCTGCGCGGGAACTGGACACCAGCACATCTGATCAGCGAGGCCGTCAGCGCCATCCGGCGGCAGGTGGGCGACAGACCGGTGCTGTGTGCTCTCTCGGGCGGGGTCGATTCCGCAGTGGTGGCCTCTCTCGTCCACCGAGCTGTGGGCGAGCAGCTCACCTGTGTCTTTGTAGATCACGGCATGCTGCGTCAGGGGGAGCCCGAGCAGGTCATCCACACCTTTGAGCAGGAACAGGGGATGCGGTTGGTTGCGGTGCACGCCGTGGAAGAGTTCCTGGATGCTCTGGCGGGCGTCACGGAGCCTGAGGAGAAGCGACGCATCATCGGCGAGCGGTTTGTCCGCAGTTTTGAGCAGGAGGCCCGCCGCCTGGGTGAATTCGACTTTCTGGCCCAGGGCACGATCTATCCTGACGTGATCGAGAGCGCAGGGACCGGGCGCCCCGGCGCGCACCGCATCAAGACCCACCACAATGTCGGTGGCCTGCCGGAGCAAATGCAGATGGAACTGGTCGAGCCGCTGCGCACTCTGTTCAAGGACGAGGTGCGGGCGGCGGGCCACGAATTGGGCCTGCCTGACGAGATCGTCTACAGGCAACCATTCCCGGGGCCGGGATTGGCCGTGCGTGTCATCGGCGAGGTAACCTGGGAAAGGCTGGAGAGGCTACGCGCCGCCGATGCGATCTTTTACCAGGAGCTGCGCCATGCCGGCCTTTTGCGCCAGCGGGAGGGGGAGGGCACCGCCCAGTCGTTCGCCGTCCTTCTGCCTGTGCGGAGCGTGGGGGTCATGGGCGACGGACGGACCTACGGCGACGTTGTTGCGCTGCGGGCCGTGACCACTGACGATTTCATGACTGCCGATTGGGCGCGTCTGCCCTATGATCTGCTGGCGCGCACCAGCAACCGCATCGTGAACGAGGTACCGGGCGTCAACCGGGTGGTGTACGACGTGTCAAGCAAGCCACCGGCAACGATCGAATGGGAGTGACGTATAGACTGCAGGGCGAGGTGGTGTCAATTGGCTGTCAGCAGAGGGTCATGCGCTGGCGCCCGGCGGGCCCTCTACTGGGTGGGCAACCGCGTGGTTGCCAAGCACAGAGCTGTACATTGATCACGAGGAGGTCAAGATGGATTACGGCAGAGTCCTAAAGCGTGCCTGGGAGATCACCTGGCGTTGGAAGATCCTTTGGATCTTGGGTTTTCTGGCTGCCCTGGGCAGTGGCGGAGGGCCCGGTAGCAGCAGCGGGAGCAGTTCCTACACGACCAACGGAGAGGAATGGACCCGTTGGTGGGATCATACATTCCATGGACCCGAGTTCCCAGCTGGTGTCATTGCGGCCATCGTCGGCATCGGCTGCCTAGTCCTGATCATTGGCATCGCCATCTGGGTAGTGTCCGTCATCGCCCGCGGCGGTCTGATCGCCGGCGTGCAGCAGGTGGAGGAGGAGGGTCAAACCAGCTTTGGCCAGGCCTGGAGGGCCGGAGCACGCCGCTTCTGGTCACTGTTTGGCATCAGCTTTCTGGCAGCCATCCCGATCATCATCTCGGTCGTAGTGGGGATCGTGGCGCTCATCTTGCTGATTGTTCCCGTGGCCTCCACAACCAATCCCTCTGATGCCGAGGTTGCCATGGCTATCGTGATACCAATCCTGTGTGGTGGAGTCTTTTGCTGCGGGATGGCCATCGTGGCTGTCATCCTGCAGCAGATCCGCATCTATGCTGAGCGAGCTGCTGTCCTTGAGGAACTGGGCTGGATCGAGGCCTTTGTGCGGGGCTGGGAAGTGCTCAGGGCAAACCTGGGCACCACCATTGCCTTCTGGGCCATCTTCTTCGGCATTGGGATCGCGCTCTTTATCGCCGTTGGGATTGTCCTCGCCGTCATTGTGGCCCCGTTTGCCGCACTTGGTGCCAGCGTCGGCCAGGGGGCATTGCTAGTGGCTCCGATCCTTGGCGGCGGGCTGATCGCCATTATCGTGGGTTCGCTGATCGGCGCTGTTGTCGAAACCTTCACCTCGGCGAGCTGGACGCTGGCCTACCGCGAGATGACTGGATTGGACGTCGCACCTGCGGCGACGCCAATCGTAGCGCCCCTGCCCGATCCGAGCGAGGGACCGGCATCTGAGGCATGATCCTCGGCGTCGACGTCGGCGGAACCTTCACCGACCTCATCCTGCTGGATGACGAGGGCCAGGTCAGCATCCACAAGCTGCTGACCTCGGCCCGCGACCCGTCGGTGGCGATCCTGCAGGGCATCGCTGATCTGGAAGCAGGCCCCGAGGCCACTGTGGTGCACGGTGCCACGGTAGCGACCAACGCACTCCTCGAACGGCGGGGGGCGCGCTCTGCGCTGGTGACCACGACGGGTTTCGGCGATGTGCTGGAGATCGGCCGCCAGACACGGTCCAAGCTGTACGGCCTCCAGCCCAGCCGCCCGGCGCCGCTGGTGCCCGCTTGCTGGCGATTCGAGCTGCCGGAGCGGGTCGACCGGCATGGGGCTGTCTTGATTCCCCTTGAAACAGAGGCCACCGATGCTGTCGTACAGCAGCTACTAGCCGCGGGCATCGAGTCCGTGGCCGTGTGCTTTCTCTTCTCGTTTGCGAACCCTACTCACGAGCAACTCGTCCGGGAGCGCATCCTGGCGTTGGGCGGGAGAGCGGCGCCTCTTGTCTCTCTCTCTTCGGATCTGCTGCCCGAGTATCGTGAGTACGAGCGTGCCTCTACGACAGTGATCAACGCCTACGTCGCTCCTCTGGTGAGTCGCTATCTGACCAACCTGGCGGAGGGATTGGGAGGCCGGCGGCTGCGTATCATGCAGTCCAACGGCGGCGCGATCTCGGCCGAGGCGGCACGGACGCAGGCGGCGCGGACGGCGTTGTCGGGACCAGCGGGGGGCGTGGTGGGATCGTTTGAGCTGGCGCGGTTGGCCGGATTGGACCAGATCATCACTTTCGATATGGGAGGTACCAGCACTGACGTCTCACTCTGCCCCGGACGCGTGCAGGAGACGAGCGAGGGCGCCATCGCCGGTCTACCGCTGCGCCTGCCGATCATTGACATCCACACAGTGGGTGCGGGGGGCGGATCGATTGCCCACCTGGATGCGGGTGGGGCGCTGCGTGTGGGACCCGAAAGCGCCGGCTCAGACCCCGGGCCCGTATGCTATGGGCGCTCCGAAGCCCGCGACATTACTGTGACCGATGCAAACCTGATGCTGGGCCGGTTGCACGCAAGTCGCTTTCTTGGGGGGCGGATGCAGCTCGACCTGGCGCGCGCCGGGGCGCGGATGCAAGATCTGGCCCGAAAACTCGGCGTGTCTGTGGAGGCGGCTGCCTGGGGCGTGATCCGCGTTGCCAACTCGAACATGGAACGGGCCATTCGCACCATTTCGATCGAGCGGGGGTACGATCCGCGCGAATTCGCGCTGGTGGCCTTTGGCGGGGCGGGGCCGCTCCACGCCTGTGAGCTGGCGTCAGCGCTGCACATCCCGCGCGTGCTGATCCCGCCGCACCCTGGCGTCCTATCAGCTTTGGGCATGGTGCTGGCCGATGCAGTCAAGGACAGCTCGCAGACGGTCATGCTGCCGGCCTCTGAGACAGGCGGCGCGATACTGCGACGCCGATTCGCCCGGCTATTCGAGCGCGCCCGCTCCGAGCTCCGCGCCGAGGGCTTTGGCGACAGGGAGATCGTGATCCTGCCTGCCCTCGATATGCGCTATGTGGGCCAATCGTACGAGTTGAGGGTCGACATAGACCTCGAGGGGGAGACGGAGGAGCACGTACGGGCGTTTCACGAGCTTCACCGGCAGCGATTCTCCCACGCCAGTGAGGCGGAGCCGGTGGAGATTGTCAACCTGAGGGTCAAGGCAGTGGGCCGGACCGCCAAACCTCACTTCTCCTATCGGGATCCGGGCAGCTCGCACACAGAGGCGCCGCGTGTGGGTTCCAAGGCGGTCCATTTTGCCGAGCCTGATCTGCCCCACGCGGCCCGGCCTGTTCGGTCGGCTCTGTACGAGCGTGAGCGGCTCGAGCCGGGGAATGTGATCGCCGGCCCTGCGGTGCTGTTCCAACTGGATACGACCACCGTCATCCCACCCGGTTGGTCGGCGACCGTTGACGGGTGGGGCAATCTCGTCGTCGAGCAAGTCTGAGATGGATCCGATCACGCTCGAGATCTTCAAGAACCTCTTTGTCTCCGTGGCTGAGGAGATGGGCGCCACCCTGGGGCGGACGGCGTACAGTCCCAACATCAAGGAACGGCGTGACTTTTCGTGTGCATGTTTCCTGGCCGACGGGCGGATGATCGCCCAGGCGGCGCACATCCCGGTCCACCTGGGCGCCATGCCTGCCTCGGTCCGCGCCGCACTGCAGGCCTTTGACACCTGGACTCCTGGCGATCTGGTCGTGCTCAACGATCCGTACCTGGGCGGCACGCACCTGCCGGACATCACCATGATTTCACCGACCTTTGTGGGCGACCAGGATGGACCGTCGTTCTTTGTTGCCAGCCGGGCGCACCACGCCGATGTGGGGGGCATGTCGCCTGGTTCGATGCCTTTGGCCAGCGAGATCTATCAAGAGGGGTTGATTATCCCTCCGGTCAAGTTGGCGGAGAGTGGGGTCACGGTCAATTCGTTATTAGACATAATCCTACGAAATGTGCGCACCCCGGACGAGCGGCGCGGGGACCTGGCAGCCCAGATGGCCTCGCACCGGGTAGGGGAGAAGCGCCTGCAGGAGATTGTCAGACGCTATGGTCTGGCGGAGACGCTGCGCTACGGCCGGGGCCTTCTGGCCTATGCAGAGCGCCTCATGCGAGCGGCGATCCGGCGCATTCCGCGCGGTGTGTACGTCTTTGCCGATGAGATGGACGACGACGGGAACCCCGAGTCGCCGCCTCGTCCAGACGACCGCGGCCCCCAGATCAAGGTTAGTGTGACGGTCGCTGATGGCGAGATGACGGTAGACTTTACTGGATCCAGCCCGGCAGTGGTAGGGCCGTTGAATGCGGTGCGGGCCATCACCGAGTCGGCCACCTGGTACGTGGCTCGCTGCGTGGCAGGCGCCGACGTTCCCACCAACAGCGGAGCGTTTGCCCCGGTGAGCGTAGTAGCGCCGAGTGGCAGCTTTCTGGATGCGGAACCTCCCCACGCCGTGGCTGGGGGCAACGTCGAGACGTCGCAGCGGATCGTAGACGTGGTGTTGGGCGCTTTGGCCCAGGCTCTGCCTGATCTGATACCAGCGGCCAGCTTGGGAACCATGAACAACCTCACTGTCGGCGGGCGCGATCCAGAGCGGGGCGTGCCCTTTGCCTACTATGAGACGGTGGGCGGTGGGGCAGGGGCCGGTCCTCACGGAGCCGGGCTGTCAGGCGTGCATGTGCATATGACCAACACCCTGAACACGCCTGTCGAGGCCCTGGAATACGCCTATCCTTTCCGCGTGCGGCGCTATGCTCTGCGCCTGGGCTCGGGCGGGCGGGGAGAGCATCGCGGCGGAGATGGCCTGGTTCGCGAGATCGAGTTTCTCTGCCCAGCGGTTGTGACCGTCCTCTCCGAGAGGCGGCGGACCGCGCCCTATGGCCTGCATGGCGGCGAGCCAGGCGCGCTGGGCCGCAACGTGCTGCTCAGGGATGGGGAGGAGCAGGACCTGCCGGGCAAGGTACAACTCCAGGTCCGGCAGGGCGACGTCTTGAGCATTCGCACGCCGGGAGGCGGGGGCTGGGGTGTGCCCGTCAATACAGATCCAGAGGGATAGCCCTATTGGATCTGCGGGCATGCGATGGCAGCGGCTGCACGGTCGCTACCGGTAATATCCGTGCGTCTCTTCGGGTGACGGGGATGGCTTTGCCGGTACCAGGAACCGCCACAGACGCCTGAGGAACTCGAGTCTCAGCGCGAGCCAGCGCTTCCAGATCGCGGGTCGGGCCTCACTCCAGGCGCGCTCTGCGTCGTCGCCGGACGCTGCGCTGCCGCTGAATCGCTCCTGAACATAGAGACTGGCGAGCTGTTGCACGGCTTGCTCGCCTCTCGGCACCCATTCTGCCACAATGCCCGCGAACTCGTGGGGGGTCTGGTGCGGCAGCGGTTCGATGCGCAACAGATACCGGACCCATCTCGTCAGATCCTCATAGACCCGCTCGATGATGCTCAGCCCGGCAATCCTGCGGCGGCGAAGTACGGTCAGCACGACGGTAAGGATCACTGCCAGGCCCGTCACGATCAGGGCAGCCGGTCCCCACTTGCCCAGCTTCTGTCCCAGGGTCTCGGGTTCCGGCGTAGGCATGATGATGTCGAATCCACGCTCAAAGTCAAAGTCGTCCGGAAGCAGATCCAACTCCATGTCAGAGATGCGTCCGGTGCCGCTGTATTCCATTTCTGCTGCTTCGGGTTCCTGAGAGCTTGGCCGGTTGAGGGGTGGTTCTCCACCGGTTGGCTCGAACTCGATCCAGCCATAGCCCGGGAAATAGACCTCTGGCCATGCATGCCCGTCGCTCTCCAGCAGGTGATATACGCCACCTTCCGGGTCTGTTTCTCTGTACCCATGTACATAGCGTGTCGGCACGCCTACAGCCCGCAGCATCACCACCATGGCTGAGGCGTAGTACTGGCAATACCCTTCCCGCACCTCGAACAGGAAGTAGTAGACGCCGTCCTCCCTGAGTCCCGGCCCTTCGATCTGCGTGTTGTACGGGATCTCGCGCAGCCAAGCCTCAATGGTCTTGGCTTTGTCGTAGGGCGTCTCCAAGCCCTCGGTCCACTGCTCGGCCAGCTGCCTCACGTCGTCGGGCAGCGAGTCCGGCAGCTGCAGGTAGCGGGGAACCACCCAGTCCGGGTACTCGGTGCCCGCCCCGCGTAGCGACTCCTGATCCACCTCGGTTAGGGTGGACATTACGTTGTAGGAGTTGCCTGCATACAGCGTGTGCTGCGAGTAGATTGCCGAAGGATCACCGGGAGCCATCGGTAAAGGTGCTTCCGTCGGCGCAGGTGGCGAAGCAGTCCCCTCAGCCGATTGTGGCAACAGCTCGGGGGCTGTTGTTGCCTGCTGCCTCTCCTGCTGAGCCAGGGTCAGAAAGCTGACAGATGCCCGCAACGGCAGCCCGGATCGCAGCGGCTGCGCCGCGGCAATGAGCGCGTCGGTGGGTGCCCAGTCGTGGAGGACGGTCACGGTCTGGGTCATGTTGAACCTGAGATCCAGCGTTGGCGCGTCCAGGTCCTGTTCATTTTCTCCGATCAGAATCGTGTCCGGATCTGTGTTCACCCATCCATTGCTGGTGTACTCGTGAAAGACCATGACTCGCCAGTACCTGCCTGTCTCCGCCTCGACATCGGCGAGCGGTATGTCC
>JBFFCR010000155.1:0-8469 GCA_041559855.1 Anaerolineae bacterium
ACGCCAACGGCAACCGCAACCCCGACACCGACTGCAACACCCACGCCCTGTGCCTTCCTGCCCCAGGGAGCATTTGCCGCATTGTGGCAGACCTATCGCGATGAGCTGGGCTGTCCACAATACCAGGACCCCAAGCTGATCCAGGATGCCGAGCAACCGTTCGACAACGGACACATGTTCTGGCGGCAGGACAACGACCGGATCTACGTGGTGTACGAACAGGGAGCTTCGAGCGGCAGCTGGAAGACGTTCGCCGATGTCTGGTCTGAAAGCGACCCCGAGTACTCCTGTTCTGCCTCTCCGCCCCCTGGCAAGATCCAGCCCAAGCGTGGCTTTGGGGCTGCCTGGTGCAATCTGGGCGGCGAAACCGCTGCCATCGGCTGGGGCCTGCAGGAAGAGGCCGGATTTGGCCCGGGCTATGGCGACCCGCTAGTGCAGCAATTCGAGAACGGCTTTATCTTCCGTGACAGCGATGGTACAACAAAGGGTCTCGCGTACGTGTTTATGCGGGGAACCATGACCTTCGTCCGCAAACCGTACTAGGGGCTCCTCACCATGATTCTCCGCCTCTGCAGGTAGGACGCGCACAGGAGAAATACAGAAAACGGGAGGGCCCGGAGCCCTCCCGTTTCGATTGTCTCACACTACAACCGGATCAACACATCCCGCTCGCGGCCCCCGCGCACATAGCTCAGTGAGAGGTCGCGCCCCTTGGGCATCTCTCCAACCAGGCGATGCACGTCGTCCGCCCGGGCAACCGGTTGCCCTCCCAGGGCCACGATCACGTCTCCTGGGCGCAGTCCTGCTCGCTCGGCCGGAGATCCGGGCCGCACCCGTCCAACGTATGCACCAGCGCTAGGGATGCCAGGATGCTTTTGCACCTGGGATGAGGCATCGGCGATAGAGGCGCCCAGCTTGGGTCTCGCCTGGCGCGACTGCTGGATCAGCTGCCGCAGCCGGGGCTGATCAAAACCAACCACCACCTGCCCGTCAATGGTGATTACCGGAACCCCTTGCTGTCCGGACAGCCTTACCATCTGGGCCGCCGCCTTGCGGTCGGCGGCGACATTCTTTTCCACATACGGTATACCCTGCCGGGAAAAGAACTCCTTGGCCTGAGAGCAGTACCCGCAGGTTGGTGTCGTATATATGACAACGTTCATCGTATTCCTCAGTAATGCACTCGGTGCTGGCTCAACGGACACGGCGCAGTCGGATCGCCTTGTGAGGACATGCCCCTGCACAGGAATGGCAGCCAAAGCAGACCCGGTCATCGATCACGGGCACGCTCCCTGGCTCATCCCGTCGGATAGAGGCCGCCAGACAGGCAGCGAGTGGCGGGCAATCAACACAGCGCAGGCACTTTTGCGCATCCACGCGGGGTACAATGTCATCCCAGAAGCCGCTGCTGGCGGAACTCATGTGCGCATTCTCTCCGCAGAGTCAGTCCTCTTCGATCTCAAAGCTGGTGACAATCTCGGCAGCCTTGCCTAGCATGATGGCTGCCGAACAGAACTTCTCATTTGTCAGATCAATGGCGCGGCGCACATCCTTTTCCTGCAGACCGCGCCCCTTCACCAAGTACTTGAGTGCAATCCGTGTATAGACCTTGGGGTGCTCATCCGCCAGATCAGCCTCCACCTGTACGCGCAGACCGGTCAGCGGCTTGCGCATCCGGTTCCGCAGGATATGCACTACGTCCATGGCAGAGCAACCGGCCACACCGAGCAACAACAGGCGCATCGGTGGCATGCCCGTATCCCCACCGAAACCTGGCGCACCGTCCACGACAATGCTGTGGCCCGCCGATTCGGCCACGAACTGCAGCCCGTCGACCCATGTGACCTGTGTATCGCTCATGCCAGCCCGCCTAGTGGTGGTGATGGTGTTCGTGGTCGTGATCGTGCTCGTGGTCGTGATCGTGCTCATGCGCGGGTGCCTTGCCGATCGCCTCGAGCAGCTTGGCTATCAGCAGCGGTTCAGGCACCGCCCCTTCCTGGTGGAAGGACTCGTTGATCACCGTGCGGGGCACACCATGGACGCCGTACTTGTTGGCCAGGTGCGGAAACTCGATCGCCTCGACCATCTCCGCAGTAATCAAGTCACTCTCCATGGCAAGCTTGTGCCCCAACCTCACCGCTTGCGGGCAGTACGGGCAGGTAGGTGTCACGAAAACCTGGATATGGACCGGCTCCGTGAGGTCGGCCACCACCTCCTTGCTTCGCGGCTGCAAACCCGACTCACCCTTGGACACATCCACAATGTCCTCGATCACGCTGGTAAATTCATAGCCCGATGGGATTCCGAAAAATCGAATACCATAGTCTTTCTCCTCACCATCGTCCACGCGTACCACCGCAATGGCAGGGATCCTGTCAATTCGATATTGGTCGGCAGCATCCTTGTCGGCGACGAAATCATGGATCTCGGCCGTGACCTTGTCGGACAACTCGGCAATCTCCTCAACGATCTGACGTGTCTCGGCGCAGAATTGGCACTCCATCTCCTGGGTGAACATGACCAACTTGACCGGCGCCACAAGCTTCTCCTCGAAGTCCTTGCGCAGGAACTCGGCATCTTTTTCAGAAATCAATGGCATCTTACTCCTCCTGTTGTTTGTGTGGGGCCGTTCGGCCCAGAATCATTCCTTCAGATGCAGAACAGGGGAAAAGGTTTCATCAAGGGGCACTTCTTTGACAGATCCCCGCCACGCATTCAGCCTACGGTTCCAACTTCAGAGCCTTATACAGACGGCCCTGCACTTCAGCCGGCAGCTCTACGGGCAGCTGTGCGTGGTACAGAGTGATGGTCTTGCGCATAGTGTCCACCATCACACGACAGTTGTCGCAACCAGCCAGGTGGACTTCAAGCTCGGCGCACAAGGACGCCTCAAGCTCTCCGTCCACGTAATCGGAAATGCGATCCAGGATCTCCTGGCAAACGCCATGATCGTGTTCCATCCGCACAACCCCCCGCATGCTCTACGCCGCGACCCGTTCGGCAAAGTAGGTCGACAGCCGGTCCCGCAGCACCAGCCGCGCCCGATGCAGCCGGTTCTTGACCGCCTGAACCGTGATCCCCAACACTTCGGCCGTCTCCGCACCCGAGAGTCCCTGCACGTCTCGCAGTACAAAGGCCGACCGCAACGACTCGGGCAGCGCGGCGATGGCACGGTCCATCTCGTGTCGCGCTTCGGAAGTGAGCAGTTGATCGTCCGGCACGGTGGACCAATCTATCAGGATGCGCTCCGAAAGCTCGTCCGCCTGCTGCTCATCATTCAGCGGCTGATCAAGGGAGAAGGTCGTCATCCGGCCTCGCTTCCGAAGGTGCATCAGGCTCGCATTGTAAGCGATGCGATAGAGCCAGGTGGAGAGCTTGGCACGAGCCTTGAAACGATCAATCGCTCGAAACGCGCTCAAAAAGGTCTCCTGCAGGACGTCCTCAGCCTCCTGTTCATTGCCCAGCAGCTTGAGGGCCAGGTTATAGACATTGGCCGAATTTTGGTCTACGAAGCGACGATAAGCCGTTGGATCTGC
Source organism: Anaerolineae bacterium (assembly GCA_041559855.1). Classification (GTDB taxonomy): domain Bacteria; phylum Chloroflexota; class Anaerolineae; order JAAYZQ01; family JAAYZQ01; genus JBFFCR01. Next base: position 3,537 of record JBFFCR010000155.1, read on the forward strand.
CGCCCGCAGGCCCTCGATCAACTCCGCCTCGCTCTCGAACGCTGCCTCTCCCAACCCGTTTGCTCCTTTAGATGCGCCACACGTCCAAAAGGTTGCACTCAGACTCGCCCAGCAGCACAAGTGTAGCAAAAAGGGAGAGACTTGACAAGTCTCTCCCTGGAAGTCACTTCCGGATCACTGTGGTCTGGCGACCTATGCCTCCTGCGGCGCGTCTTGGGGCTCAAGCGCCTCTTCCACATAGGGCAGGATGTGATAGTAGTGCGCCGAACCTGCCGCCCTCAGCTGGCCGTTGATCGCCACCAACGGATAAGGCAGATCGCGATCATCAACGACAGCTACGAGCTCAGAGAACTGCTCCTGGTTTTCCGACTCGGCCATGTCCACATACTCAATTTGCACGGCGTCGCCGTAGCGCATCTTTAGGTAGTACTCGGTGACTTGCGTGGTCTCCGCCGAAGACCTGGGTGGCCCTCAGCCGCCCGACGAGCAGCTCTCGCGCATCCGATGACCAAAAACAGTAACCTGCACTGCAGTTTGGCTATCCATTGTCCCTCCCGGAATCCTTTCTCACCAGCTTCGCTTCCACACCATGGCGCAGGCACCCTCGACCACCTGCATACCATTTTCTTGACAATAGCTCACTGCGACTTCTGACTCGGCGCCTGGCTGCATCCACACGCGTGAAAGGCCCAGCGCGTGCGCCTCCCGGACCACCTGCTCGGTGACAGCGGGGGGCACCACCAGATCGATTACCTCTGGCTTGTCCGGCAGATCAGCGAGAGAACGATAGACAGTGGTCCCCTCCAGCTTGCCCCCCTTTGGGTTGACAGGGTACACCTCATAGCCCGCGTCGCGCAGGCTGCGGAACACCTGGTACCCGAACTTTCTCGGGTCGCTGCTGGCGCCCACCACCGCCCACACCCGCCGGCTAACAAAGTCTGATATCAGATCCTGTCGTGCCATGCTCTCACCTCGTACCTACAGACAAGCGAGCCAATACCCCCCAGGGGTACCATGGACAGAGTGTAGCACAAAGGCAGGGTTGTGTCAAGTCTGACCTGTCCTCGAGCAAGGGCTGACACATTCGGATGTAGTTAGCCAGGGGACGCTTCCTGACCCGTCGAAGGAATCTCCGCGAAGCAAGCGCAAGGCGCCCAATAAGCTGTGTCTTGCAGCAGCCCCGGTTGGCCCACAGGATGGTGCATACAATTCGGTGGAAACTCCCCAAGCTCTGTCGCCGCGAGGAGCGCCGGCGACAGCCTGTCCTGAGCGCAGCGACAAGTGAGCTTCAGGTGGCATTTCCTCCGAAATCGATACAGAACCGCCCACAGAATACGCTTGACGGCCATTGGCAAGAGTGCTATAATATCTTTGCACTCATCGCTGCACTCTCTGCAATACACGCTGTCCAGCACATCTCAGCACACAACCACCTTGCAGAAACCGAGATGTCGCCAAGCCATCTCCGCCGGGGAGGGCTGGTCCTGCTGTGCGCTACCTCGGCGAACCTCCCCAAAGCGGAGGCAAAGGAGGGATCGAGATGAAGCACCGACAGGGATGGCTGATCGGCCCCCTGGCAGCAGTCGCGCTATCCGGGATCCTCGCGCTGCTGCCTCCGGTCGGGCAGCATTCGCTGGCCGAGAACGGCATAATCTATGTCGACGCCGACGCCGACGGGTCAGGCAGCGGCGGGTCCTGGACGGATGCCTACACCTCACTACAAGCCGCCCTGAGCGCGGCCCTGGTCGGGAAGCAGATCTGGGTGGCCGAGGGGATCTACAGACCAACCAGCACAGGCGACCGCTATGCAAGCTTTGAGCTCAAGAATGGCGTGGCGATCTACGGAGGCTTTGATCCTGGCGCGGGTGACATCGCCTGGGAGGATCGCGACTGGGTAAGCAACCAAGTCGTACTGAGCGGCGACATCGGAGCCCCCGACGACGCTTCCGACAACAGCTATCACGTCTTCTACCACCCCGCGGGCACGAGCCTGAACAACACCGCCATCCTTGATGGCTTCACCATCACCGGCGGCAACTCGAACGGCGCCTCCACCCACTACTACGGCGGCGGGATGTACAACTCTGGCTCCTCGCCGGCACTCACGAACATCACTTTCTCCGGCAACTCGGCCGGCCTCGGCGGCGGCATGCACAACACCAACAGCTCCGCGCCAACCTTGAGCGACTGCACCTTCTCGGACAACTCGGCCAACTATGGCGGTGGCTTGAGCAACTACTACTCCTCGCCGGTCCTGACCGACTGCGCCTTCTCCAGCAACTCGGCCAACTATGGCGGTGGGATCTACAACAACTACAGCTCCGTGCCAGAAATGACCGGCTGCAGCCTCGCAGGCAACTCAGCCAGCTACGGTGGAGGCGGGATCTACAACACGGATAACTCAGCCCCAGATCTCACAGATTGCCTGTTCGCGGGTAACTCAGCCACCTACGACGGCGGCGGGGTCTACAACGACGGCTCAGCGCCCTTGCTGACCGGTTGCACCTTTGCCGACAACACGGCTGGCTCTGACGGAGGCGGGATCTACAACTCCGGCTCGTCACCAGAACTAGCCGCTTGCAGCTTCACAGGCAACTCGGCCGACTATGGCGGCGGGATCTACAATGAAGGCTCGACGCCAACCTTGACCGGCTGCGCCTTGGAGAGAAACTCTGCCGCCTTGGACGGTGGAGGGATCTACAACTTTGGTTCCTCGCCCATGCTGGCCAACTGCACCTTCGCGGGTAACTCGGCCATGGGCAACGGCGGCGGGATGCGTAACACCAGCGGATCTGCGCCCACGCTGACCAACTGCACCTTCTGGAGCAACTCTGCGAACCGCGGAGGGGGGATACACAACTGGTCCTCCTCTCCAGAGTTCACCAACTGCATACTATGGGGCGATGAACCTGACGAGATCTATAACTATGACGCGGGCAGCGAACCAGTCGTCAACTACAGCGACGTCCAAGGCGGTTGCGAAGCGATTTGGGGGGCCATCTGCGGTCCAGGCAATCTCGACGCCCTTCCCTGGTTTGCAGATCCGGCCAACGGCGATGTGCATCTGACAGCCTGCTCCCAGTGCATCGATGCCGGGTACAACACGCCCGAGCTCCCCCCCTTCGATTTCGAGGGCGATGCCCGCATCGTGGATGGCAACGATGATGGGACGGCCACTGTCGACATGGGCGTTGACGAGGCGGTCGACCCCGGGATCTGCTTCCGCCTCTACCTGCCGGTGGTGCTCCGGCAATCCTGATCGGATCTTTTGCACGCTCATCACGGGCGCTTGGTGTTCTCTGCCACCTGCCCTCTAGCGGGCGCACGTGGCGGATGCCAGGGCATCCCAACGGCAGCACTTGACAAAAGCCTCCGGTTGCGCGTATACTGCATGCCATACCGGCGGTGTAGCCGCGCACCGGCATAGCAGCCATGCAAAGCCGCGATCGGGGCAGGGCCCCGACAGCATCGGCCGGTGTGCTAGTCACCGGCCTTTTCTATCCGTCAGCGCCACCGCAGAGGCGCCCAAAGCGAGGAGGGAGAGAGCATGACCGCGACGATCGGCATCCGCCACGAAGACAAGAGCAAGTGGGAACGGCGCGTGCCAGTCATACCGGACGATGCCGCGGCACTGCAGCGGGACCACGGCATCCAGGTAGTGGTGCAGAGTTCGCCCTCCCGCGCCTTCACCGACGACGAGTTCGAGCGCGTTGGCGTGACGACCGCGGATGATCTATCCCCGTGTCCGGTGGTCCTGGGCATCAAAGAGATCCCCAAAGCGCAGTTCGAACCAGACAAGACCTATGTCTTTTTCGCCCACGTGATCAAGGGACAGCCCTACAACATGCCCATGCTGCGGCGCCTGCTTGAGCTGGGCTGCACCCTGATCGACTATGAGCGTGTGGTGGACGAGAAGAACCGCCGGCTCATCTTTTTTGGGTGGCACGCTGGCGTCGCAGGCATGATCGACACCCTCTGGACGCTGGGTCAGCGGCTCTCCGCAGAGGGCATCGCCAACCCGTTTTCCAGCTTGCGGCAGACCCTCACCTATCACGATCTGGATGAAGCCAGGGCAGCACTGGCGCTCGTGCGGGATCAAATCGAGACTGAAGGCCTGCCCGAGGAGCTCTGCCCTCTCACCATCGGCGTCGCTGGCTATGGCAACGTATCGCGTGGTGCGCAAGAGATGCTCGATCTGCTGCCGGTCATCGAGATCGAGCCCGAGGGGCTCCCGGCGCTGGCAGGTCGGGACGACCTGTCACGGCACCACTTGTACAAGATTGTCTTCAAAGAATGGCACATGGTTGAGCCGGCATCCCCCGATCAGGCTTTCGAGCTCCAGGACTATTACGCCCACCCGGAGAGGTACAAGGGCATCTTTGAGAGGTACATGCCCCACCTATCAGTACTGGTCAACGCCATCTATTGGACTCAGCGCTACCCTCGGCTGGTCACCAAGGCCTACCTCAAGGAGCTGTTTGCAGGCCCAACGCCACCACGATTGCGAGTGATCGGCGACATAAGTTGCGACGTCGAAGGAGCCATCCAGTGTACCGTCAAGGCCACAGAGCCTGGAGACCCCACTTATGTCTACAACCCCCTCACCGGGGAGGTCACGGACGGGCACGAGGGACCGGGCGTCGTGATCATGGCCGTCGAGATCCTGCCCGCCGAGCTGCCGCGCGAGGCATCGGCGGACTTTTCGCGGGTGCTGGCGCCGTTTGTCCCTGCCATCGCTCGCTGTGACTACACGGCACCGTTTGAGGAGTGCAACCTGCCGCCCGAGATCAAGCGGGCGGTGATCGCCTATCAGGGTCAACTGACCCCGGACTACACGTATATCGAGGAGTATCTGGCCTAGCCGCAGCGCTCAAGAGCGCGACGGCAAGAGAACAGCCAACAGTCATATCCCTTCAACGGAGAGGTGTGCATG
>JBFFCR010000156.1:0-8450 GCA_041559855.1 Anaerolineae bacterium
CGGTTCCCAAGATCACCATCATCACGCGTAAAGCCTATGGCGGCGCCTACGACGTCATGAGCTCCAAGCACATCCGGGGCGATCTCAGCTACGCCTGGCCCTGTGCAGAGATCGCGGTGATGGGCCCCGACGGGGCTGTGAATATTATCTTCCGCAAGCAGATTGCCGAGGCCGAGGATCCGGAAGCCGAACGGGCACGGCTTGCGGAGGAATACCGAGACACCTTTGCCAATCCCTACGTGGCAGCGGCTCGGGGCTACATTGATGACGTGATCGTTCCCCACGAGACCCGTGCGCGGCTGATCGAAGCATTGCAGATGCTTCAGAACAAGCGAGACACCAACCCGCCCAAGAAACACGGCAACATCCCGTTGTAGAACCGGGTCAGGCCCAGCTGTGCCAACAGACGGCCGCAGCTTGCATCAGGAGGACAAAGCATGTCTGCACGGAAAACGAGCATCGCCGAGGCGAGAGAGCTGCTGACTGAGCCCTTTACGCACACCGTGCTGGGGCAGGTGGATGACTATTGCGCGTACCTCAGCCAGTTCTTGGGCACCTATAGGTTTCACGAGCACACCAAGGACGAGATGTACGTGGTGCTCGAAGGAGAGGTCTTTATCGACTATTACGCCGGTCCCAGCATCCACCTTCGCTCGGGGGAGACCGTCGTAGTCAAGGCCGGGGAGCGCCACCGCTCTCGTGCCGAGGAGAACGCCCTGGTGCTCATGTTCAAGGCGGCACACCTGTTTGCCGAATAGAGTTCACACCGGGCTGGGCATCACGAGGGCCAAGCGCTGAGCAAGGCTCGCAACGCGGTACACCAGCACCGGCAGTCACAGGCCCATACCGCCAGGCCGGGCGTGTCAGTCCCTTTCGAGGCTGCGCAAGAGTGCGGGAGTTGAACGAGACCAAACACTGGATTAGGAGACAGTCTTGATGGAGAACCAACCTGTTCGCATTTGCGACACCATCCTGCGCGACGCGCACCAGAGCCTACTGGCTACGCGGATGCGCACCGATGATATGCTGCCCATTGCCGAAAAGCTGGAGCAAGTCGGCTATTGGTCGGTCGAGATGTGGGGCGGGGCCACCTTTGACTCGGCCATGCGCTTTCTCAACGAGGACCCCTGGGAGCGGATCCGCAGGCTAAAGGCTGTGATGCCCACCACGCCTTTCCAGATGCTCCTTCGCGGGCAGAACGTCGTCGGCTACAAACACTACCCGGACGATGTCCTCGAGCGATTCGTCGTCAATGCCCACGAGAACGGCATCGACGTCTTTCGCATCTTTGATGCCCTGAACGACGTGCGCAACATGGAGAAGGCGCTCGAGTTCGTCAAACGAGAGGGCGCCCTCGCCGAGATGTCCCTCTGCTACACCATCAGCCCAGTCCACAACGTGGACGCGTTCGTCGAGATGGCCCACATCATGGAGGATATGGGGGCCGATACCATCTGCATCAAGGACATGGCCGGCCTCCTGTCTCCGTATGTTTCTCACGAATTGGTCGGCCGCCTCAAATCCGAGATCGGCGTGCCCATCCACCTGCACACGCACTATACCAGCGGCATGGCCATGGGCGCCGTGCTCAAAGCCGTGGAAGCGGGTGTGGACATCGTGGACACTGCCATTTCTGCGCTCTCGATGGTGACCTCTCAACCTCCCACAGAGAGCCTGGTCCGCATCCTGCAAGAGTCATCCCGCGACACAGGCTTGGACCTGAATCTACTGGCCGAGATCAGCGAATACTTTGCCCAGGTACGGAAAAAGTATGCCGCATTTGAGAGCGGCATGCAGGGCGTGGACGTTCGCGTGCTGCAATTTCAGATCCCGGGCGGCATGCTCTCCAACCTGATGTCCCAGCTACGCGAGCAGGGGGCCGAGGACCGGTACGCCGAGGTGTTGGAAGAGATCCCGCGCGTCCGGGAGGAACTGGGCTTTCCGCCACTCGTAACGCCAAGCAGCCAGCTCGTGGGCACGCAGGCTACGTTGAACGTCGTGCTCGGCGAGCGCTACAAGATTATCCCCGCCGAGATCAAGAACTATGTCCGCGGCTACTATGGGCGCCCTCCGGCACCCATCGACCCCGCCATCAAGGAGAAGGTGATCGGTGACGAGGAACCGATCGATTGCCGTCCCGCGGACCTGATCCCGCCCGGCCTTGAATCTGCACGGGCAGAGATCGGCGATCTGGCCGAGAGCGAAGAGGATGTGATCAGCTATGCCCTCTTCCCACAGGTGGCCCGTCCCTTCCTGGAACGGCGCAGGCAGGGTGGAGGAGCCAGGGAAGCCCTGGTAGCGGCCATCGCCGCCAAGCTGATCCAAGAAACAGAGCGCAGGCCCGCCGCAGTCGTCGAGAAAGCAGGCGTCTCGGTCTCACCTTGGAAAGTAGCCTGGCGGCCCCAGCGTGCGCGCTGGGGAGCTCTGATTGACGGTGCAGGGGGGGCGCGATGAGCCGGGATTTTGTCCTCACGCTGGATGGAACAACGTACAACATTGTGGTCGACGGGAACTCGATCCTGGTAAACGGCCAGCCTTTTGTGGTTGGACAGGAGGGGGACCGGGTGCTCGTGGATGGCACGCCGTACGAGATCACCCTCGAAGAGGACCGGGTAGTGGCTGCCGGGATTTCGTACGATCTCAGTGTGAAGGGGCTGGACGAGGAAAAGGCCGGACCGAGGGCTGCTGCACGCCAGGTCGCCAGTGCGGGCGCCGTGACGGCTATTATGCCGGGCAAGATCATCCGCGTGCTGGTGACGCAGGGGCAGCAAGTAGCCGAAGGCGATGTCGTCTGCATCCTGGAGGCCATGAAAATGGAGAACGAACTCAAGGCCCCGAAGGATGGCACTATCAAAGCCCTCTACATCCAACAGGGTCAGGACGTAGAGATGGGTGCCGTGCTCGCCGAGATCGACTAGAGATCGGAGCGCCACCGTGTCAGATGAGCAAGCCAGCCATGCGCAAGAAGAGTGGGAAGCGACCGCGCTCGACCAGACTCTAAAGCGCTTCCCCGAACGCCGGACCGAGTTCCAGACAGACTCTGGCATCCCGGTCGAGCGGGTCTACACGCCTGCGGACCCGCCCACCGACTATGTGCAGGACCTGGGCTTCCCCGGCGAGTACCCATTCACCCGCGGAGTCCAGCCAACCATGTACCGTGGCAGGTTCTGGACCATGCGCCAGTACGCCGGGTTTGGCTCCGCGGCCGAGACCAACGCCCGCTACAAGTACCTCCTGGAGCAGGGACAGACCGGCCTGTCGGTCGCCTTTGACCTCCCCACCCAGATCGGCTACGATTCTGACGATCCACTTGCCGCCGGAGAGGTGGGCAAGGTGGGAGTCGCCATCTCATCCCTGGAGGACATGGAACGGCTCTTTGACGGCATCCCCCTCGACAGAGTGTCTACTTCCATGACCATCAACGCCCCGGCTGCCGTGCTCCTGGCCATGTATGTCGCCGTGGCCCGGAAACAGGGCATCAGCCCAAGCAAGCTCCGCGGGACCGTCCAGAACGACATCCTGAAGGAATACGTCGCGCGAGGCACCTACATTTTTCCGCCAGCCCCATCGATGCGCCTGATCACCGACCTCTTTCGCTACTGCAATGAGCAGGTCCCGCTCTGGAACACGATCAGCATCTCAGGCTATCACATCCGCGAGGCAGGCAGTACCGCCGTCCAGGAAGTGGCCTTTACCCTGGCCAACGCCATCGCCTACGTTCAGGCCGCCATCGACGCAGGCCTGCATGTAGATGACTTTGCCCCTCGCCTCTCTTTCTTCTTCAACGCCCACAACAACCTACTTGAGGAAGTGGCCAAGTTCCGAGCGGCCCGCCGTCTCTGGGCGCGCATCATGCGCCAGCGCTTTGCGGCACAGAACCCGAAATCGTGGATGCTCCGCTTCCACACCCAGACGGCGGGCTCGATGCTCACCGCACAGCAGCCCGAGAACAATGTCGTCCGCGTCACCTTGCAGGCATTGGCCGCTGTGCTGGGCGGCACGCAGAGCCTCCACACCAACTCGCGCGACGAGGCACTCAGCCTGCCCACGGAAGAATCGGTGCAGATTGCGCTGCGTACCCAGCAGATCATCGCCCACGAGAGCGGTGTACCCGATTCCATCGATCCCCTGGCCGGCAGCTATCTTGTGGAATCGTGGACAGACGAGATCGAGCAGCGCGCTGCTGACTATATAGCCAAGATCGATGCCATGGGCGGCGCGCTCAAGGCCATCGAACGGGGCTACATGCAGCGCGAGATCCAGGAAAGCGCCTACCAGTGGCAACGATCTGTAGACAACCAAGACCGAATTGTGGTCGGCGTCAACCAGTTCCGGGTGGACGAAGAGCCGGAACTGAACCTTCTGCGCGTCGATCCCGAGGTTGGCATGCGCCAGGCCGCCCGGTTGCGCGCCCTCCGCGAGAGGCGTGACAACGAAATAGTGTCAAACATCCTCTCACAGCTGCGCGTGGTCGCCCGGGACGACGGGGATCTAATGCCCCTGATCTTGGATGCCGTCGAACACAATGCCACGCTGGGCGAGATCTGTGCCGTGCTGCGCCAGGAGTTCGGGGAATACCAGGCTCACACGCTATTCTGACGAGGTCTTGGCACGGGAACTATATAGGAGCGTATACGAAATGTTATCAATTCTAGAGACACTATTCTCATCTGCTGCCAGAGTGCATGTTCTGCGCCTCTTTCTATTGCAGCCGAGTGGTCAATTCTACCAGCGCGAGATCGAACGCGAGACCGGTCAGCCCATCCAGGCCGTCCAGCGCGAGGTCAAGCGCCTGGAAGAGGTGGGGCTCCTGACCCACTCGACTGAGGGCAACCGCAAATTCTACCGCTTGAACCCCGAGTTCCCGCTGCTGGCCGAACTGACGGCCCTGTTCCGCTCCGTGACCGGCGCCGAACAGACCACCCCACCGCGCCGGCTGCCACCAGAGCCTTCGGAGGTTCGCCAGCCATTCCCCTGGATGGAGACGCTCCCCATACCTCCCCTGCCTGCCGCCCTACGCCGTATCCAGTCGGAAGGCGAATGGGATCAGGCCTACTAGGGGATGGCCATGAAACTCGACCATATCGGCATCGTCGTCCACGATATCGAGGCCGCTTTGCAGGTCTACCAGCAGGCGATGGGCCTGCCTTTGCGCGAGACGGCGGACCTGGCTGACCAGCAGGTCCGCGTCGCCTTTTTGCCGCTTGGTGAGAGCAACATCGAGCTCGTGCAGCCCACCACCGACGACAGCGGTGTGGCGCGGTACCTCGCCAACCGCGGCGAGGGCATCCACCACATCTGCATCGAAGTGGAGGACATAGAGAGCGCCCTGGCCCGGCTCGAAGCGCACGACGTGCCGTTGATCGATCGCGAACCGCGCCAGGGCGTCAACGGGCGGGTGGCCTTTGTCCATCCCAAGGGGGCCCACGGCGTATTGGTGGAGCTGGTCGAGCACGATCGCTGACCGCAGCGCCTGCGGCGCGGGGTGCTTGGCACCGGTACCACGGGGGAACAGCAGCAGGAGGGGCCCCATCCGGAGGTGAGAGATGTCTGAGCGAGAAGAGAGTTCGTTGCGAAAAGAGCGGGAGCGTTGGGAAGAGACCACGCTCCAGGGCGCGCTGGATCGCCACCCGGAGCGCATGGAAAAGTTCATGACCACGTCCAGCGCTCCGGTGGAGCGCATCTATACACCGCTGGACACGCCAGACCTCGAGTACATTCGTGACCTGGGGTTCCCAGGCGAGTACCCCTTCACCCGCGGGGTACACTCGACCATGCACCGCGGCAGGCTGTGGACCATGCGCATGTTCGCTGGGTTTGGGACTGCCGAGGAGACCAACGCACGCTACAAGTACCTCCTCGAGCACGGCGAGACAGGCCTGTCTGTAGCCTTTGACATGCCAACCCTCTACGGCTACGATAGCGACGCGCCCGAAGCGCTGGGCGAGTTTGGCAAGTGCGGAGTGGCCGTATCAAGCCTGGCTGACATGGAGATCCTCTTTGACGGCATCCCGGTGGACGAGATTACCACCTCGATGACCATCAACAGCCCTGCAGCCGTCACCTGGGCCATGTACATCGCCATGGCAGAGAAACGCGGCATCCCGGCAGAGGTGCTTGGCGGCACGATCCAGAACGACATCCTCAAGGAGTATATCGCGCAAAAAGAGTTCATCTTTCCTCCCAAGCCCTCCATGCGGCTGGTCGTGGACACGTTCGAGTATGGGAGCGAGCACCTGCCCCGCTGGAATACCATCAGCATCAGCGGCTATCACATCCGCGAGGCAGGCTCCACGGCTGTCCAGGAACTGGCCTTCACCCTGGTCGACGGCCTCGAGTACGTTCGCTGGGGTATCGAGCGCGGGCTGGATGTAGACGAGTTCGCGCCCCGGCTCTCTTTCTTCTTCAACTCGCACAACGACTTTTTCGAAGAGGTTGCCAAGTTCCGGGCTGCCCGGCGCATCTGGGCGCGCGAGATGCGCGAGACCTTTGGGGCCGCGAATCCGCGGAGCTGGCTGCTCCGCTTTCACACCCAGACCGCTGGCTGCAGCCTCACCGCCCAGCAGCCGGAGAACAACATCGTGCGCACTGCGTGGCAGGCATTGGCAGCAGTGTTGGGCGGCACGCAGTCACTCCATACCAACAGCATGGACGAAGCCCTGGCACTGCCCAGCGAATACGCGGTCAAGATCGCGCTCCGCACCCAGCAGCTCATCGCCCACGAGAGCGGCGTAGTGAATACGATCGACCCGCTGGCGGGCTCCTATTTCGTCGAGGCGATGACCAATCGCATGGAACAGGAGACATACGAGTACTTTCGCAAGATCGAAACCCTGGGCGGCGTGATCCCTGCCATCGAACGGGGCTTTTTCCAGCGCGAGATCGCCGAGGCTGCCTATCGCTACCAAATGGAGATCGACACGCACCAGCGGGTGGTGGTGGGCGTCAACGAGCTCACAGAGGATCAGCCGGTCCGCATCCCGCTCCTGAGGATGGATCCGGCGGGCTACCAGCGTCAGGTCGCTCGCCTGGAGCGGATTCGCCGCGAACGGGACAACGAGCGGGTAGGGGGCACGCTGGGCGCATTGCGCCAGGCTGCCCGGACTACAGAGAACACCATGCCCTACATCCTCGAATGCGTGCGCGCCTATGCCACACTGGGCGAGATCATGGGGGTGTTCCGCGAGGTGTTTGGCGAATACCGCGAGCCGAGCATCATCTGAACCATGTGCGTGCCCAGGCACGGACTCTGACCCGCGCCGGGCATCGGCCGGGATAGACGAACCCAACCAGGGACCTAGAACGCGTTCATAGAAGGTTCGTTGGAGGATATAGATGGCAGACAAGACGATACGCGTACTGATCGCCAAACCCGGCCTGGACGGCCACGATCGCGGGGCTAAGGTCATCGCCCGCGCGCTGCGCGACGCCGGCATGGAGGTTGTCTACACCGGCATCCGCCAGACCCCCGAGATGATCGCCGAAGCGGCTCTGCACGAAGATGTGGATGTCGTCGGCCTCTCAATTCTGTCCGGCGCGCACATGGCCCTCTTTCCGCGGGTAATGGAACTGCTGCGCGAGAACGACATGGGCGACGTGCTGGTCGTAACCGGGGGCATCATCCCTGACGAGGACGTGCCGGCCCTGAACGAGTTGGGCATCAAGGGTATCTTTGGTCCGGGCACGCCGACAGACCAGATCGTCGATTTCATCCGCGAGAATATCGCGTGATCGAGCAGCTGGTCGAGGGGGTGCTGGCCGGGCGGCGTCGAGCCGTGGCCCGCGTCATCAGCCTCGTCGAGGACAACGGCGACGAAGCGCGGGCGGCGCTGGCGGCCCTGCATCCCCACACCGGGCAAGCACACATCATCGGTGTTACCGGGCCGCCGGGAAGCGGCAAGAGCACGTTGGTCAACGCCCTCGCCCTACATTTTCGCCAGGCCACGGGCCAGGACCAACCCACTGTAGCCATCATCGCCGTCGATCCCACCAGCCCATTCTCCGGGGGCGCCATCCTGGGCGATCGCATCCGCATGCGCGACCTGGCCGGCGACCGCGGCATCTTTATCCGCAGCATGGCCAGTCGCGGCAACCTGGGCGGACTGGCCTGGGCCACAGCCGATGCCGTCAAGGTGCTGGATGCAGCAGGCTATGACCTGATCATCGTCGAGACGGTCGGCGCGGGGCAAGCGGAGGTGGACATCGCACGCACCGCACATACGACCGTCGTGGTCGAGGTGCCTGGCCTGGGCGATGACATCCAGGCCATCAAGGCCGGCATCCTTGAGATAGCCGACGTCTTTGCTGTCAACAAGGCCGACCTCGAAGGCACCGATCACGCCGCCATGGCCTTGCAGATGATGCTGGATCTCAATTCGGGCGGCCCGCACGCCATGATGCACCACGGCCGCCTGGTAACGGTAGCCGCGGAAACCTCGGTTGCCGCGGCA